>CAMZKQ010000072.1 GCA_947311265.1 uncultured Chlorobiota bacterium
AAAAACGCCAAAATTGGTAAAGTTGCGTACCTTGGCGGTGTGGGTTGAGCCCACTAAATATTTAGCTTCAACATTTTCCCAAGGGTCTGGTTTAAGTTGCTTCATTCCGAGCGACATTTTTCTGTCCTCTTTGTTTAGGGTAAGGATTTGTGCTTCTACTTCGTTGCCTACTTTTAGGAACTCTTGTGCACTTCTAAGGTGCTGCGACCAAGACATTTCCGAAACATGGATAAGCCCTTCTACGCCAGGGGCGATTTCTACAAATGCACCATAATCTGCCATTACAACAACTTTTCCTTTTACTTTATCGCCCACTTCCATTTTGCCTTCTAGAGCGTCCCAAGGGTGTGGCTGTAGTTGTTTTAATCCTAATGCGATACGCTTTTTAGCTTCATCAAAATCAAGAATTACAACATTTAATTTCTGGTCTAATTCAACCACCTCTTCTGGGTGCGAAACACGTCCCCAAGATAAATCGGTGATATGAATAAGCCCATCAACACCACCAAGGTCGATAAATACACCGTAAGAAGTAATGTTTTTAACCATGCCTTCGAGGACTTGTCCTTTTTCGAGTTGAGAAATAATTTTCTTTTTCTGCTCTTCGAGCTCTGCTTCGATAAGTGCTTTGTGAGAAACGACAACGTTTTTATACTCATGGTTGATTTTAACCACTTTAAATTCCATTGATTTTCCAACATAAATATCGTAATCTCTAATTGGTTTCACATCAATTTGCGACCCTGGTAGGAATGATTCTATACCAAAAATATCCACAATCATACCGCCTTTAGTACGGCATTTGATGTACCCTTTAATAATTTCGTCGTTTTCTAGTGCTGCATTTACTCGTTCCCAAGACCGCATAGCACGTGCCTTTTTGTGCGATAGGATAAGTTGTCCTTGCCTATCTTCTTGGCTTTCTACAAAAACCTCAACAGTATCGCCAACCGCTAAATCTGGGTTGTAGCGAAATTCGTTAAGGCTAATTACACCTTCTGATTTGTAGCCAATATTGATAACAATATCCCGTTCTGTTTTGGCAATAATAACACCATCTAACACTTCGCTTTCGGCAATTGTTGAAAGCGTTTCAACGTACATATCTTCTAACTCAGTCCTTTCGTCGGCACTGTAATTATCGTGTGTTTTCGAGGCATTGTCCCAGTCAAATTCCATAGACGATACATTAAGCATTGGTTCTTGTTGGGCAGGCTTTGCTTCTTCTTCCACTTCTTCTTTGACTTCTGCTACAACCTCTTCTGCTTCGTCTGTAGTCTCTGCTACAACTTCTTTCACTTCTTCTGTAGCCTCTTTTGCTTCCTCTGTGGCTTCTGCTACAACTTCTTTTGTTTCTTCAACGACTTTATTCACCACCACTTCTGGGGCTTCATTTTCGTTCTTAATTTCTTCGCTCATTTTTGTGTTTGTTAAATTTTAATTAAATTAGACTATATGTATAAAGGTGATTAGTTCGCAAAATTAAAAATATTTTTCTAATTGTAATGTTTTTTTAAGCTATTTTTTTGATTTATTGTACGATAGCTTCTTTTCTTTCAAAATAATAGTTTTGATTTTTCTGTTTGGATATAAAATGTTTACTTTGTTAGAAATATATTTTTAAGAAAGTCATAAAAAAAGTTGCTGATTTTTTTAAATTACAATAATTAACCCTTTTTAAAGTATTATATTGATATGAAAATTTCAATCGTTGGCACAGGATATGTGGGATTAGTAACAGGTACATGCTTTGCAGAAACAGGCATAATAGTAACTTGTATAGATATTGACAAGAATAAAATAGATATGCTCAACAGGGGCGAAGTGCCTATTTATGAGCCTGGGCTAGAAAATATGATTGCCCGAAATGTAAAGCAAAAAAGGCTTTTCTTTTCCACAAAATTAGCCGACTCGGTAAAAGAGGCTGATGTAATTTTTAGTGCAGTTGGCACACCGCCCGATGAAGATGGGAGTGCAGATTTAAAATACGTTCTTGAAGTGGCTCGGCAAGTGGGGCAAACCATTGACAAATATACCGTGATGGTAACCAAAAGTACTGTCCCCATTGGTACAGCTGCAAAAGTGCGTAAGGTTATTCAGGAAGAATTAGATAAACGAGGTTTGGATATTAAGTTCGATGTTGCTTCTAACCCCGAATTTTTAAAAGAAGGCGATGCCATCGACGACTTTATGAAACCCGACCGCATAGTGGTTGGGGTAGAAACCCAAAAAGCCGAAGCTACTTTGGCCAAGCTTTACCGCCCATTTGTACTCAACGGGCACCCTATTTTATTTATGGACGTGCCATCGGCAGAGCTTACAAAGTATGCAGCAAACTCTATGTTGGCTACCAAAATTAGCTTCATGAACGATATTGCTAACCTGTGCGAACTTGTGGGAGCAGACGTAAATAATGTACGAAAAGGGATTGGTAGCGATTCCCGAATAGGGCATAAATTCCTCTACCCAGGTGTAGGATACGGTGGTTCGTGCTTTCCGAAAGATGTAAAAGCCCTTATTAAAACGGCCGATAAAAATAAATATTCCCTAGATATTTTAAAAGCTGTAGAGGCAGTAAACGACCGTCAAAAATCAGTCCTATATAATAAGGTGTATAATTATTTTTCTGGCGAGCTAAAAGGTAAAAAAATTGCAATGTGGGGACTCGCATTTAAACCAAATACAGACGATATGCGAGAAGCACCATCGCTTGTGCTAATAAAAAAACTGCTCGCAGTAGGTGCCGAAATTACGGCATACGACCCCGTAGCTATGCCCGAAACAAAGCGAATTATTGGCGATATTATAAACTATGCCTCCGATAAAACCGAAGCCCTAAACGGTGCAGATGCACTCCTTTTGGTTACCGAATGGAACGAATTTAGAACACTCAATTTTGACACAATGGGTAAAATAATGAGCAATAAAGCTATTTTTGATGGGCGAAATATTTACTCCCCAAAAGATGTGGAGGCTAAGGGCTTCTTTTATAGTGGGATAGGGCGGAAAAAGTAAATAAAATTAAATGAAAAATAAAATTTTAGTAACAGGAGGCGCCGGATTTGTAGGCTCGCACCTCTGCGAAAGGCTCTTGAAGGAGGGCAATGAAGTAATTGCTGTAGATAACTTTTTTACAGGCAGCAAAGACAATGTCCTCCACCTATTAGATAACCCTTACTTTGAATTAGTTAGGCACGATATTACAATGCCATTTTTTGCAGAAATAGACCAAATTTATAATTTAGCTTGTCCTGCATCACCAGTACATTACCAGTATAATGCTATAAAAACGGTAAAAACCTCTGTAATGGGCGCCATTAATATGCTAGGGCTAGCCAAGCGAAAAAATGCAACAATTTTGCAAGCCTCTACCAGCGAAGTATATGGCGACCCCAAAATCCACCCGCAACCAGAATCCTACTGGGGGCATGTAAACCCTATCGGTATCCGCTCTTGCTACGATGAGGGAAAACGTGTGGCAGAAACATTATTTGTAAATTACCACACACAAAATAATGTAAAAATAAAAATCATTCGGATTTTTAATACTTATGGCCCCCGAATGCACCCCAACGATGGCAGAGTAGTTTCCAATTTTATAATGCAAGCACTCAGAAATAAAGATATTACAGTCTATGGAGAAGGCAACCAAACCCGTAGCTTTCAGTACGTGGACGACCTTGTGGAAGGCATGATACGCATGGTAAATAATACCGATGATAGTTTTACAGGCCCTGTTAATATTGGCAACCTAGGGGAGTTTACAATCCTTCAATTGGCAGAAAAAATTATTGAATTGACTAATTCCAAATCAAAAATTGTATATCAACCTTTACCGCAAGACGACCCTATGCAACGCCAACCAGATATTTCGCTAGCCAAAGAAAAACTAAATTGGACTCCAAAAGTTCCTCTTAATGAAGGACTTATAAAAACAATTGCTTATTTTAAAAGCCTAATTTAGGACTTTATGGCCAGCCCTTACAGCTAGGCAATGCTGGATAATATCAAAAAATAAATAAAAAATATAAATATAAATGAAAGGAATTATTCTTGCAGGTGGCTCTGGTACACGCCTTTACCC
>CAMZKQ010000073.1 GCA_947311265.1 uncultured Chlorobiota bacterium
GTTCCTTTTTTACTCATAAAAGGACAAGTAGAAAAACTAAAACAGCCAAAATTTTGGATTAAAAGTTTCATATTTCTAACTGTTACAGGGCTTGGCACATCAATAAGTTTTTATAAAGACATTGCAAAAATATATGCCGAAAAGCCATTTGAGTACTTTTTTATTATAAAAATAGGAGCAAATCTCAAGCGGATTATCCCACTACTATTAGGGCTCTTGTTTGTCAAAATTTTCATTGACCGAAAAGAGCATGGCTTCTTCGGACTAAATATCAAACGCCAAAATTATTGGCCATACTTCACCATTTTGCTGATGATGCTACCGCTCATTGCAGCAGCCTCTTTCCTGCCCGACTTTCAAAGTGCCTACCCTCGCCTAAAATTCTGGCGATACGAAGGCATTTTCGACCTACCAACTTATGCCGTAATTTTAATATTTGAATTTTGCTATGCTATTGATTTTGTGAGTGTTGAGCTACTTTATCGTGGGGCATTAGTTATTGGTTTGTATAAGCTCTTAGGCAAAGAGGCAGTTTTGCCTATGGCAACTGCCTATGTTTTTATCCACTTTGGGAAGCCCCTTGGCGAAGCCATTAGTGCACTCTTTGGGGGGTATATTTTAGGCGTGGTCGCCTACCGGACAAAAACAGTTTTCTCTGGAATTATTATACATATAGGAATAGCATTGGCCATGGAACTCGCTGCAATTTTGCAATATTATTTGTAAAATTTGCCTAAAACCTACATTTTGTAGCTCTTCAATTTTTTTATAATTTAGCCTTGTGAAAATAAATAAACTATCCATCTTAAATTTTAAAAATTGCCAAGAGGCAGATTTAAACTTTAACACAAAAATAATCTGTTTTACAGGCTTAAATGGGGCAGGAAAAACCAACTTACTTGATTCTATCTATTACCTATCCTTTTGCAAAAGCTACTTTTTAAATACCGACAGCCAGAACATTCGCAAAGGCAACGATTTTTTTGTAATACAGGCACAATACACTAGAAATGAACAAATTGAAAAAATATTTTGTGCCGTAAAGCAAGGTAAAAAGAAAACCTTTAAACGCAACGATAAAGAATATCAAAAACTGTCAGAACATATTGGTTTACTACCCTGCGTTATCATCTCCCCAGCCGATAGCGTACTAATAGCAGGCAGTGGCGAGGATAGACGTAAATTTATAGACACTGTAATTTCGCAGTACGATAGGAAATACTTACACTCCTTAATTCGGTATAACCGAATTTTAGCACAACGCAATAAATTGCTAAAAGGGTTTGCAAAAAAACGAACATTTGATGCCGATTTTTTGGATATTTTATCAAGCCAACTTTCCCAATACGGGCAGTATATTTTTGAAGTACGTAAAGCATTTATCCAAAAATTACTTCCTATTTTCAACAAATACTATAACCAAATTTCGGAAAATAAAGAGCAGCCAAGCCTTAAATACAAATCGCAACTTCATCAGGCTAGCTTGCCAACGCTCCTTACAGAGCGTATTGAAAAAGACCGGGCTTTACAATACACATCAGCCGGTACTCACCGAGATGATTTGAGCTTGATTTTGCATGATAGCCCTGTAAAACGCAGCGGCTCGCAAGGGCAGCAAAAGACCTATTTAATGGCACTAAAATTGGCTCAATATGAATTTCTGAAAGATATAAACGGCTTTAAGCCAGTGCTTTTACTTGATGATATTTTTGATAAATTTGATGCCCAGCGAGTGGGACAAATCACTAAATTAATACAAAAAGACACTTTTGGGCAAATCTTTATTACTGATACGCATACAGATAGACTAAAATTATCATTAGAAAATGCAAAAGCAGATTTTAAAATCTATGAAGTTGAGAATGGTGCTATTTTATAAAAAAAAGGTGTAAAATTAATTTTACACCTTTTTATGAACTTTATATGCAGTTCTCTAAGTAATATTAATGAGCCCCTGCTGGCATCAGCAACTTATCCTTGGTGTCTTTTACAATCTTTCTATAAAAATCTTCGCCATAACCGGGCTGTGTTAAATTCGGGTTTTGATGCCCCTTATTTATTGTTTTTACATTGCCGTCCATGTACTTCATAAACAGGTATTTGTAAAAATCTTTCCAACGGTAAGTGAGTGCATCAGCGGTATTTACAGAAAAGTCGGTAACAAAATCAACAGCCAATTTCTTATCTATTTTGTAAAGTGCCTGGGCCCCTTTGTCTATCGCCATTACCTTCTGAATGTTTTGTTTTTCGATAAGGTGCTGCAAAGAATCAATCTCTGGGTGGATAATATTATAGCGACTATAAGCAAAATTAGTTACTTGGTTAAAGACCCAAAATGCAGAATTATCGGACCATTCCATCATTTTACCATTGCCTACGGCAAATGTTTTTGGCACACGTGTCATGCTACAATACATTGGTGTGTAAACTGTGCTTGCAGCATCATCAACGCCAAACCATAGCACGCCACCAATTTCGTTGGGCAACCAAGACCGCATTTGGGCAATAAAAGAAAATCCTGTTTGTTGTGTTCCTGTTGCTCGTTCGTTGCAATAGGTTTGCCCATCGGATTCCCAAGTAAGTGGTCGCCAGCGGTATGGCAATCCGTATGCTCCTGCTCCTGCATCTTTTGTCATATCCAGTTCTGTGCCTTCAAGATGGTCCCGCATAAAGTTCATCATATCTTGTTCAGTAATTTTCCGGTCTGGTTTTATCCAAATTGGCATTCGGTTTGTGGCATATCCATTTGGATTTTTCTGCCCGTTCTTAAAACTTGCCTCATGCTCAACATGCCCTTTTGCGTAACGAAAATATTTTTGCATATCCTTGTTTACCTCTTTAAACATAGACCATACCCGCACTTCGCAAAAGCGAGAGCCACCAAAATCGACTGGTGCATAGGTATCCGAGAAGCTAAAATCTTTGTCTTTTCCTGTGTACCAGCCTTTCTTTTTGGCAAAAGAAACGACATCGGCAGAGTGGATACAGTTCTTTGTATCATTCTGTGGGAAGGTTGTAATTCGGGCTTGGTTGGCGTGTCCGCTGATATACCCATCGGGGATTTTCACCGCAGTCCATACAGCACCTTTTTCGCTTTCGCCTTTGCCAATAAGTTCAAGTATCCATGCTTCGTTGGGATCGGCTATGGAGAAGGATTCGCCAGAACTGTAGTAGCCGTATTTTTCTAGTAATTCGCCAATTATTTTTATGGCTTCACGTGCATTTTTTGCACGTTGTAAAGTGGTGTATATCAGGCTACCATAATCCATAATGGCTTCTGAATGGCGGGTGCCAGAGAGCTCTTTTCGCCCGCCATAAGTGGTTTCCCCTATCGACAGCTGAAACTCATTCATATTGCCCACTACATTATAGGTGTGTGCTACCTGCGGGATTTTACCGAGGTATTTCCCGGTATCCCATTCGTAAATATCGAGCATAGTACCGCTTGGCCAGTCCATTGCTGGCCAGAAATATAACTCGCCATACAGGACGTGCGAATCTGCCGCATAGCTAATCATGGTTGAGCCATTTGCAGATGCCCCTTTGGTGATAAGGAAATTGGTACATGCTCTATTTTGAATATTTGCCAAAAGCAAAACCGCAATAATTGCGATACTTAATAAGCCTTTTTTTTCATGTAAATAAGTATTAAATTAAATATTTGAATTTCTACAAAGTTAGTAAAATATTGTAAGCGATAAAATAGAAAAATCGCTATTTTTGTAAAATAATTTTAACTTCACGGGCAAGTATAAACTTATTTAGCTTGCTTTTCTTGCCACCTCTTATGACTAAATTGTATAGAAAATATTTTTTGATATTCGTATTTGTACAGCTTCTGACTACTGCTAAAGCTCAAATTTCAAAACCAGATAGTATAAAGTACCTTGTCGAAGCTCAAATTTACTACAATCAAACGCAAAAGGCTGAAAATACGATACAGCAGTACCCTAAACGCAATACTACTTTTTATTTTCTGAAAGGGAAAATATTTTTTGCCCAAGGCAATTTTATTAAAGCTAAGGCTAATTTTATGCGTGCTGAAAGTGCCAAAAAAAATACTGCATTATACCAAATATCGGCTTGCTTTGCACAACTTTCGGACTTTAAAAATGCTGCTATTTTCCTCGAAAAATACCTCTATTCTAGAAATAAAATGTTGATTTCGGAAGTAAAAACGGATACTTTATTTAAGGATTTTCGGAAAAGCAAGGCCTGGGCTTTACTTTTTAAGCAAGATTTTTATAGCCAGTACGAGCTTGAACTAAATGATGCCAATGTTAGTTTTAAAAACCAAAAATATGATTTGGCTTATGATATTTTGGATAAGTTAATTTTGAAAAAGAAGAATAAAGTTGATGCTTACCTTTTGCGTTTTAAAATCCACATGGATAGAAATTATTTAAAGGCTGCTCGGCAGGATATTGAAAAAGTAATTGAGCTAAAATCTCGAAAACAGGACTACAAGCTAATGCTTGCACAGGTGCTTTTTAAACAAAAAAAATACCGTAAGGCTGAAAAAGTACTTTCTAAAATAGCTGCTTCAAAACAAAGAGTGAGTTGTCAATTTTATTTCCTTGTGGCAAAAAATGCCTTTCAATTAAAAAAGTATAGCAAAGCTATTCGGAATATAGATATTTATCTTCAATTTTATTATAACGATTTTAAGGCCTTATTTTTAAAAGCCGAAATTTTAACGCATCAGGAAGATTTTTATGCCTCGCTCCCACTCTACGGAAAATGTATTAAAAATGAGCCTTCGGCAAAGCTGCTGAACGCTCGGGCTAATGCCTATTACCAATGCAATACTTTTATATATGCCGAAAAAGATTTATTGCTTTCGCTTGATTATGAGCCTAATAACAGGGACACCTACTACCAAAAAGGGTTTGTGCGTTTGGCATTGGGGGATATTGCTGGGGCAAAATCGGATTGGGAAAAAGCTCAAAAACTTGGGCTTTACAAGGCGGCTGATGCGATTGAAAAATATTGCAAAAAAATGTAGCAAATAATTTGTGTACTCTCAAAATTGCGTTTACATTTGCACCGCAAAATTTCAGCAACTGCCCAGGTGGTGAAATCGGTAGACACGCATGCTTGAGGGGCATGTTCCTTAACCGGAGTGCAAGTTCGAATCTTGTTCTGGGCACAAAAAATAGCTTTCCTAATAAGGGAAGTTTTTTTTGTTCAAAATTTTGCTGGTAAGCGAAAACCTGCTCGGTATTTTGAGGGGTAGAAATCGGTTATATATATTAAACCAAAGTTAAAAATACTTGTTGGGTAGTGCTTAAAACTAAATCTATTTTCAGATAAAATGCCACGTATGTACATAAATTCGACACTGATATTTTCGTTCACTTTGTAAGTTCCGGCAAAAGATAGCCCCAAGTTTA
>CAMZKQ010000074.1 GCA_947311265.1 uncultured Chlorobiota bacterium
AGAAAGGCAAAATAAAGCTGGCCATAAATTTACTTTATGTAACGCTTGGGTTTGCTGCTGCTTTTATGGTGGTAAAGTACTTTGAATGGAGTCATAAAATACATCTAGGCATATACCCTGGCTCGCACTTATTGCCCGGTTCGGTTGATTTCGACCCTAGCTTTATAGACCCTGCCGGCATTATGAAAAACCTTAGCCCTGGGGAAGGTATGTTCTTTCTCCTTTATTATTTCATGACAGGGCTTCATGGCTTCCATGTTATTGTTGGAGCAATAATTATAAGTGTTGTAATTGTCCGTTTAAAAAATGGAAAGATTAACAAAGATGACTTTTCGTTACATGAAAATGCAGGACTTTATTGGCACCTTGTTGATTTAATTTGGATTTTCCTATTCCCTTTATTCTACTTAATTACTTGATGCTTAGATAAAAGCAAAACATTAAACCTACTATATAAATATAAAAATCTGAAAAAAATGAGCGACCATCACATAACTAGTTATAAATCTCATACCATTGTATGGGTATTCTTAATGATAATGACAGGACTTTCCGTAGCAGCAAAATATATGGATTTTCATTCCTTTGCCGTTTTAGTTGCATTGGTAATAGCCACAATAAAAGGAATTGCCGTAATTATGTATTTTATGCACGTAAAACATGAAAGCAAATTTTTACAGTGGATTATAATTATTACTTTCGTTGTTTTCGGCTCTATACTCATGGGCACATTCTTAGATTATATTTGGCGATAAGTAGTTGCTAAAACTCAATTTTAACCCTATTTCAGAAAATTAAATAAAAAAATATAATATAATGCTTTTAAATCTTTTAACACCAAACCCAGATTATGCCTCTAACTTTGTAGAAGGGGTAGATATGGCATTTTATGTTATTCTTGGAATTTCTGCATTTTTCCTTATCGGTATTACTGTAGCAATGATATACTTTGTATATAAATACAGCCGAGAAAAAAACCCAAAAGCAGGTAATGTTCAAGACAACATGAAGTTAGAAATATTGTGGACAGTAATCCCTACAATTTTAGTAATGGGTATGTTTTATTATGGCTGGACTGGTTGGAAAAACATGGAAAATTTCCCAAAAGATGCAATGCAAGTGGAAGTTACCGGACGTATGTGGAGTTGGCAATTTACTTACCCCAATAAAAAACAAGTATTAATTGCAACAAAAGTGGAAGGAAAGCCGCAAGAAAAAATGTTTGTATTACCTGTAAATAAACCTGTTACACTTCATTTATACTCCCCAGATGTAATACACGCATTTTATGTTCCTGCATTCCGTGTAAAGCAAGATGTAACCCCTGGTGTTAAAAATAAAATGTGGTTTACGCCAACTAAAATTGGTGAGTACGATTTATATTGTGCAGAATACTGCGGACGAGATCACTCAGGAATGATTGGGAAAGTAAAAGTGGTTTCGCAAGCAGATTTCGATAAATGGTACAATGCAAAAGAAGTTGTAAATAAAGATGAACACCCAGGATATACTGCTCTTAAAATGTGTATTGGTTGCCACTCTACCGATGGAACTAAAAAAGTAGGACCATCATTTAAAGGCTTGTTTGGCTCAGAAAGAACAGTTAGTACAAAAGGTGATGAACATACACTTACTGCCGACAAAGCATATATTATAAACTCCATTGAAAACCCCAATGCAGATATTTCAAAAGGCTTTAAAGGAGGCATGATGACTTCCTATAAAGGACAATTTACCGAAAAACAGTATAACGATATTATTGACTACCTTAAAACCATAAAGTAGCTAAAATAAAAAGACGATTTCCTCTGTTTACAAACAATCTCAAAGCTAATAAACTAGGAAAACTAAACAATGATTAAAGATATAATACAACTGACAAAAGTAAAAATTACTGTTGCAGTAACATTAAGTATGGTTGCAGGCTGGGTGCTTGCAGCCAATTCTTTTTCTGTAGATTTAATACTCCCGACACTTGGGCTTTTTATTTTGGCAAGCGGCTCGGCAGCACTCAATCAATTTCAAGAACACGAACTTGATGCACTAATGGAACGTACAAAAAACCGCCCCATCCCCTCTGGGAGAATGTCGGCAAAGATGGCTGCTGTAATTTCAGTTTCTTTAATTGTAATTGGCTCATTTCTACTTTACTGGGGAGGCGGGTTACTCGAAATGGAACTGGGCTTAATTACCATGATTTGGTACAACGGCATCTATACTAAGCTAAAACGAAAAACGGCCTTCGCCGTTATCCCCGGCTCTATTATCGGCGCTTTGCCACCAGCAATTGGTTATGTGGCAGGTGGTGGTGCGTTAACAGACCCTGCAATTTGGGGTGTAGCATTTTTCTTCTTTGTTTGGCAAATACCACACTTTTGGCTACTGATTTTAATGCACGGAAAGCAATACGAAAATGCGGGATTTCCTTCATTAACGGCCAAATATTCTACCGAACAAATAGAAAAAATAACTTATGTATGGGTCGTTTCCGCAGCAGTAAGCAGCCTACTTATTTTATTTTTTGGAGCAGCAGACTCTATCTTTTCCCTCTATTTTCTCCCACTCTGGGCATTACTTTTAACTATTATTTCTGCGAAACTCTTTATTACAGGCTCAAAAGTAAAATACTTTGCTATTTTCATGCAAATAAATGTTTTTTTGCTAGGAATAATGGCAGTAATTGTGTTTGACAACCTTTAATTTATATCAAAATTAGAATAGAAATTAGAAAGAAGGCAAGCATAGCTTGTTTTTTTTTTGCTTTAAAGTCTAGAAAAATCAAACAAAATGCTTAACTTTAAGACCTAAAAAAAATAGAAAATGAAAAAAACTAGCTTGGGCGAGAAGGCTGAAATTTCGAGTTTGTGGAGTACAGAACAACAAAAAAACATAACTCTTGCATTTGATATGTTTGAAAAACAAGAATGGACATTACAGGAAATTATTGAGTATATCTTAAAAAAACATAAAATAGAAACAACTGACAGCAGAATAAAAGCAATTGATAGCCGGAAATTTAGCATCGGTTCACTACAATTCCATTTCAACCTAATCGAAGACTGGGAAGCCCCTGATGACACAACTTATTACAGCTTGGAACTGACCCTCTCATTGCTGGATATTAACGATAAAACGATAAAGGCAACAAAAATAAAAAATATCCAGACCAAAGAAACCTTTGACCCTTTTTGGGGTATGGAAAGCGATGACAAACTTTCATTTACAGAAAAAATGGAGGAATATACAGCTAAAATTTTAAAAAATATAGACCAATCAAAAACTAAAAATCTATACGATTATATATACAATTATTACTCTAACTTTATTGACAAAATAAATAATAAAGAAATCTCACTCTAAAATTACAAAGTGAAACCATTTATTATTACTTTCCTCCTTCTCATTTTTGTCGCATGTGGCAACCCAAAAGAGAACAAAAATAATTTAGCCGCAGCTATTGACTCTGCGTCAGGGCATGAAAAAAAAGCAGTAAAGCTATTAGAGAAGACGTCGGATAAAAATACAAAACCCCCCTTTTATGCTATAAATATTTCGGCTTTTCCTGATGCTAAATCAGCCTCGGAAGAAGTCTTAAAATTAAAAAAACAGCACAAAAAAGCCTCCTATCTATGGCTGCCAGATTACCAATCGGTGAGCAATAAAGAACTGTTCTTAGTTTTTTTAGGCCCTTACAAAAGCAAGTATAAGTGCATGAAAAAATTAGAAGACTACAAAAAAGAAAATAAGAGTGCTTATGCAATATTAGTTGCCCACGATACCAAAAGGCTTGTATTTTACAGTAATATTGACGAACGAGTAAACAATAAAAAGAAAAAACTAATGATAATATACTCCACCAAAGCCGATGAGCAAGAGTACGCTAATGAAGGTGGCGAAGATTGGGGCTGGTTTGTAGGCGAAGTATCCAGCTATTTTTCGGCAACACGAGAAGATGATTTACTAATCATTGGTAATGAAGAAGTCCCTAAACTATATATGGACAAACTCGTTAAGAAATTAGAGATTGAAGGCTTCGGCTATGTGCTGATAAACGGGACTGAAAAAACATTCCTTGCACATGATATGTCTGAGGGAATTATAGAAGCAACTTGCGATTTTATGGGCTGGAAATTTGATAAGAATTGGCATAATAAAATAAAATAAAGAAAGGTTCATCAGCGGTCTATCAAAAAATATAAACACCGATAACGCAGAGGAAGCGGATAATTGCCCATAAAAAATTAGCAGTGAAAGTTTTTAGTTTAACATAGTTTCACTAGCGCCCCCTTTTTTTATCAAGTTTAAATCATTATGTTTGTAGAAAATACGAACACTGATAATTTAGAATATTATCGAGTAAAACTCTTTAAGTTTATTTTAGATGGCACAAAAAAAGAAAAAACAGCACCATAAAAAAGAGCTAAAAAAAGCACCCCTAAACGGAATCGAAAAAGGAGATATTTTATCCAAATTAGAACTGTTTTTTGAGCAAAAGGCAAGGCTTTTATTTTGGCTAAGTTTTGCTGCTGCTACACTTTTTAGCCTATTACTTTTCGATTTTAAAGTTAGCGTTGGTGGCGACGATTCTGCATATATTATCCGTGCTTACGACTTTGTGCACAGCTTTAAATACCCCTCTTTTCAAGGGCCACTTTACCCCATTTTACTCTCCCCTTTTATTGCCATTTTTGGCATTAGTTTGCCAGTTTTAAAACTGGTTTCTTTCTGTTGTATGCTTATTGCCTTTTTCTTTTTTCATAAAGCATTTCAGGATAGAGTACCTGCAATTGTACTTTACCCAAGTTTATTAATCACTGCAAGTACGGCATTTTTACTCACTTTTTCGGGGCAGACTTACTCCGAAGCCCTCTTTTTTATGCTACAAGCCTTCCTTTTTATTGCCGTTTTTAAGTTTTTTATTCCTGATGATTCCGAAAATAATTTGTCCACACTAATAAAACAGGTTGCCATTGTAAGTGCAATTCTTTTTTTGAGTGTAATTACAAAAAACATTGCCTTTGCAGCTATAATTGCAATTGTTTTATTTTTACTAATCCTAAAAAAGTATAAAACCGCAGGGCTTACTGTTACCCTATTTTCTATTTTTTATGCTAGCTGGGAAGGCTTAAAAAAGATAATTTGGACTGGTGCAAAATTGCAGGCGGGCGACCAAGGGGCAATACTTTTGCAAAAACACCCCTACGACAAAACCAAAGGTATGGAAGATTTTACTGGTTTTTTAGAGCGTTTTTGGGATAATATACAAATCTATTTTTCAAAATACATACCCCAGTTTTTGGGTATCCGCTCCTTCGACTTAGGAGCATCAGAGTTGGGCATGACTTCACCTTTTTTGGGAATTCTCGTTGTAATTTTATTTATTTTAGCCTTATTTTTTGTTTTTAAAGCTAACAAACCATTGCTTTTTACAGGCATCTACCTCGCTGTTTTTTATGGGCTTACCTTTATAGTACTACAAAAAATGTGGGATTCTGGTCGGCTAATAATTGTGTATTTACCCTTTACAGTCCTCTTTTTAATTTCGGGTTTGTATTATATGGCACGTTCCCAAAAGCTGAATTGGCTTTTTGCTGGATGGTTGGGTTTTATTGGCAGTATCGTCTTATTTATTTTGCATAAAATGCAAAAAGGAAGAGAAAGCGAGTTATTAAAAATCCTGCAAGCCAAAAAAGCAACAGGCAAAGAGGTGCTTGCACAAATGCTAGATTATAAAGAAGATTTATTAATGCTTTTCTTCTACCTCATCGTTCCTATTCTGCTTATAGCATTTTTCTTGGGCAACTCCAAGATTAAAAAAATGAGCATTACCGCACAAGAGGGGGTAGCAAAAGCCCTTAGAGGGCTTACTTCTTTTGTGTTAATAATAGGCGTAGGTTTAGTTTTTATTTCAGCATTTACAAACATTTCTAAAGAGGCCAATAAAAATACCCAAGCCTTAAAACACAATATAAAAGGCGATATGCTTTACGGCTTTACAATGGATTGGCGAAATTATTTAGAAATGGTAAAATACGCTGGTAAATTTGTGCCTGACACACAAAAAGTAGCTTGCAGAAAGCCCAACATTGCCTATGTTTATGGTAAACGTCGTTTTTCGGGCATTTATAAAGTGCCCTCTAAAAATGCGGATACTCTACTTAATCGGCTAAGAGCCAAAAATATACACTATGTAGTAATGGCGAATTTAAGGAAATACGAAGCCAAGAAAACAAAACATACAATAAACACCATTAAACGCTACTTAAGCCCGATACAGAAAAAGTACCCCGGTATTTTCACCCAAATACACGTTATTGGCAAAGATGAAAAAGCAACGCTTTTAAAAATAAATTATGAAAAGGCTAAGTAGCTAGTACACTTATATTTTACACTCAAAAGTATTGGTAGAGCGTTTTTTATACTTCTTGCTATAAGCTGGGTTTTTCGATTTACTCGGGATATTATCAACTTGGCGGATAAGGAGGGTGGATTTCCCAAATTCTACAATCCGAAACTCTATACGGCGGTTGTATTTTTGTAATTTAGGATTTAATTTTCCGTTGAGTTTATTATATACAAGTGGGTTTTCTTCGCCGTAGGCGATAACTTGTAACTGATGCTCTTTCACCCCGTTTTTAAGCAAATATTGCATTACCGAATTGCCCCTTTCTCTGGATAAATCATAATTATAGGCTGCTTTCCCTTTAGAGTCGGCATAAGCACCAATTTCAATAACCGCAGTTGGGTTTTGTTTTAGGTATTCAATTAAACCTTTAATATTACTTTTTTTAGTCGGCACATATTTCTTCTTATTAAAATCGAACAGAAAATCAGTAACTGTAATTTTGATATTTTCATCATAAACCAAACCGTCCTCATCAATATTAGAGGCTTTTACTTGCCCCTCGAAAAACGAGCTAATATGCGGCAAGCAAGGCACATCAGGGTCTAGGCGTATTTTTTCATGAAAATGAGAATCAAAAGGAGCGTCTCCTGAGACAGTAAATTTTTCGTTGTATATAACTTTGCCGTTAGCCTCTGTTATGATGCTGTACTTTTTGCCTCGCTCAACAATCATTACAAATTTACCATTAAAGCTATCTGGGCGGTAATACCACTCATTGCCAGTGGCTTCACTGGTTACGGTTATTTCAGAGTGGGGCAATTGCCCTGCACAGGTAAACACGAACCCGGACATTACTGTAAGTTGGTTTTGGGTTTCATCTTTTAATTCAATCACATACAAATCCGACCAACCAAAACCATCGCTTCGTTGTGAGGAATAGTAGGCACGGATACCATCGGCGGTTGGCAAATAAAATACGTCGTCGTCGATTGTATTTATTGGGTAGCCTATATTTTGGGGCTTTGTCCAGGTATTAAACTGGTTTTTTTCGGCCTTGTAAATATCATATCCGCCAAGCCCGCCTTTCATTTTGGAACTATAGTAGAGTGTTTTTCCGTTAGGGTGGATATATGGGCTATTTTCATTGGCTTCTGAGTTTATGGTAGAACCTAAGTTTTTAGGTTTCCCCCAAGAACCATCTTTTTGTAACTTAGATACATAGATGTCTAACTTCCCAAAACCTCCCGGGCGGTCGCTGGTGAAATAGAGCAGGCTGCCATCGGCAGAGAGGGAGGCATGGGTTTCTCGGTGCGAAGTATTTATATTTTTGCCTAGTTTTTTTGGCTTGGACCATACCGTATCTGTAAGTGTACTTTGGTAGATACTGCCTTCGTCCTCCTCCTTGTATAAGAGTAAAGTTTTACCATCGAGCGATAGGGCAATTGAGGCCTCGTGGTCGGCAGTATTTATATTTGGGCTTATGCTTTTTGGGGTGGACCATTTACCATTATCCTCTTTCTTGCAGATAAAAATATTTTCGTCGTACTGCCCGTCCATATCAGCAAATGCCTCTACGCCGGGTATTTGCATTTCTCGCCGAGAGGTAAAAATGAGTATTTTTTCATCGCCCGAAAAAACGGGGCTATGGTCGGCTACATAAGAGTTTATTTCTTCTCCCATGTTTTTAACCTCAACATTTGTTGGCGATTTGGTGTATTTAATCCCGTCTTTGCAAAGCTGTATTTCTAAATCAATTTCGGATTTTAAATGCTTTTGTTTTGTTTTTTCCCGTAAGGGATATAGCATTGCAATGGCTTTGTCGAACTGGTAGGTGGCTCTGTAAGCACGGGCTAAGTAAAAATAACTTTTAAAATATTCGGCTTTTTTGCGTCGGCGTTTTCGCTTATAAAGTTTGGTTGATTTTTCGAGGTAAATAACGGCTTCCTCCTTCCCTGTGGCGGTATTGAGTAGGCAAAATCCCAAATCGAAATTTGTTTTAGGGTCCTTGTCATTCATCATTAAAAATCGCTTATAAAAATTTATTGCGTTAGAAAAATTTTCGGCACGCACAAAAGCCTCTACAATTTCGAGGCTATCAATCATTTGTTTACCTTGTGCTTTTGTTTCTATATTAACAATAAATATCAGCAAAGAAATTATTGTAATTCGTCTTATCATCAGTTAGTTGATTTGTAGTAAGGAGTTTATTCTTTCTTTTGGTTGCAATTTTTGTGCCTTATTTTTTTTGTTGCGGAATTTAACGCTTTATTAAATGACATTTGTTGCATCTTAGCCTACTCTTTACTACCTTTATTCTAAATAAAAGCTGGTGTAAATTTAAAGTGTAAAATACAAATAAATATGAAATATAGATTATTAAGGGCTATGCAGCAGCAGTTGCCAAGTATAATTGCACAGCAAAAAATGTTGCCTAGCGGTAAGGAGGAGTTGGAGCGGAGCACTTGCCCAACAGGAGCAAAACAAAGTGCAGTACTTATTTTATTTTGTCCAGATGTAGCGGGGGACTATTTTGTGCCAGTCATTTTGCGTACAAGCGACACTAGCCCACATTCGGGGCAAATTTCTTTCCCTGGCGGGAAATATGAAGAGCAGGATATTGATTTTAAAACGACAGCCCTTAGAGAAACTGCCGAGGAATTAGGCATTGATACTAGCCATATTGTAATTCTGAAAGCATTAACAGGGCTTTATATTCCGGTGAGTAACTTTTATATACACCCTTTTGTGGGTTTTACCGAGGAGGTTTTAAAATTTTCGCCTTCTGATTTTGAGGTGCAGAAAATTATAAAAATTAATATTGACCAACTTGCCAACCCACAAATCACAATAAAAAAAATACAGCTAAGAGGGCATTTTTACGAAGTACCGTTTTATGAATTTAACGAAGCAAGTATTTGGGGAGCTACTGCCATGATTTTGGCAGAATTAATTGAAATGCTTAATACTTCGCCTAAATTTTTTAATAAATCATAATATTTCAGACAGTTTGACATATCTAAATATTTAGATACATTGGTTTTTCTAAAATAGTCTGCCATATCTTCCATAAGCTGAATTTATGCCTTACTTTTTCAATCGGTACACATTTTGTAATTTGATTAAACGAAAATAAAAGATTAATTTATAAACATAAAACAAACAAAATGGCAAACGTTGAATTTTTAACAGCAAAAACATTTCAAGAAAAAGTGTACAACTACAAAGACAACAAAGATTGGAAATTTGAAGGCAAAGTACCTTGCCTTATCGATTTTTATGCCGATTGGTGTGGCCCATGCAAGGCAGTAGCACCAGTACTGGAAGAGTTACAGGCAGAATATGGCGAAAAACTAAATATTCACAAAGTAGATACAGAGGCAGAGCGAGAGCTATCTGCAATGTTTGGTATCCAAAGCATTCCTTCCTTACTTTTTGTGCCTATGGAAGGGCAACCGCAAATGGCACAAGGAGCTTTACCAAAGGAAACCTTTAAAAAAGCAATTGCTGACGTGCTAAAAGTAGCCTAAAAAAAACGTAAAATACCCCACTCTAGGGGCAACTCCAGGTTGCCCCTAGAGTTTTGCTCAGAGGCTTTTCTTTTTTACCCACTTACCAATGCTAAAATAAAGAGTATAGAAGCAAAAGAGGACAATTTTAATTTAATGAGCCCAGCCCAAAAACTAAAAAAAGAGTAATTAACCGCCTTGCGAGTCTTGTAACTAACTGGTTTTTAATTTCTAATTTTGGATATTATTGCAAAAACACTCGCAGGGCTACTTTTTAGACTAGGCGCATTATAAATATAAAATTTACTTTAATACAATTTTTCGGACTTGCGAAGCCCCATTTTTATAGTTTATTTTTAAAAAATACACGCCTTTTGCTAGATTTTCTAAATTTAAACTTTGGCTTTTATTATCATTTTTATTTAACGATAAAAAATACATTTCTTTGCCATCTATTCCTGTAACAGAGAGGTCGGTTGGTGTATTTTTTGAAGTAAAATTGATATTAAAAATACCATTACTAGGGTTAGGCGAAATTGAAAATAAAGCAGGTGAGTGCATATTATAAACAGAAGAAAGACAGCTAAATGCAGCTGCATTTTCACGAATATTCTCTAATTTTATATATAAATTTTCGCCCGGGCAAACCGTTCCACTGGCACAAGACGATGCAGATGGCGAGCTATTGCCATCTCTATGCCCCGAAACGTGGTATAAATTTAACTCCGAATTGACATGGAGGCTTTGCGTATTGGGCAAAAAGCCTTTATCGCAACTCTCCCATGCAATCAGGCTCTGCAGGGAGGTAAGTGCTGCTGCACTTGGTTCTACATCTTCATAGTTTCCGACAACACAAATTCCGGTAGTATTGCTATTCATGCAACTAAAATGTGCCCCCCTTACACCATCGCCACGCCCTTCGTAAATCACCCCATTGGGGTCGATAAGCCAGTTGTAACCAATATCGTCCCAGCCACGAGTATTTACATGGTAATCCCAGTAGGAAGCCACAACAGCAGCATAATCGCTACTTGTGTTATTCCCCCCAGAATGATGTACAATAATATGTGTAGGCGTTGTGGGCGTTGGGGTGGCATCAGCAGGACAGGTATTGCACCAACAATCTCGCCCGCAAAAAGTGGGCTGTGGGCAAGAGCAGCCGCCTAAATTATTAGTTGTTAAATGTGTAGAAATCGTTTGAGAACCTCTTGTCTTGGGCATGAAAAGCCTAAAATAAATAGGCAACGAACTGGCTTTGTTAGAAAAAAATTGTATCGACTCAAAATCGTCAAGAACAGTAGTGGCTACAAAGGCAGTTCGCCCTAACGATTGGCCATGATTATCCACTTTAAAATCCATTTTTTCTCGCTTTTTTCCATGACTGGTAATCTGAAAAGAGAGTTTTATATCAACATTTTCTCCTTCGGCATAAGCCGAAATAAATGCAAAAGAGAACTCTTTTGTTTTGGAGAAAGGAAAAACATTAGATGCAAACATGCCATCTACTGTTTTTTTTGTTGAGGAGAAAGTTACAAAAGTATCTTCCGATTTGTCTTGGGCATTTGCAATAAATCCTGCAAAAATTAAAAGTACTACGATTAGGTTTTTCATCATGTTTATTATTTAGATGTACTATGGCAATAGCTATAACTCTATAAAACGATATATTTTTTTAAAGGCAACCATTCTTAAAACACCAAAAGTATAATATTTAACCCTAATTTTTAGTTATATTATAAAAAAGAATTGTTTTTTTCGTTTTTGATATTTATTTTGCACAAATATTGTAATGTAACCTAAATAACTAAAGCTTTTACCCTTTGAATACTAAATTATGAAAAATAAATTAAGCAGCCGTATATTATTTCTTTTAACATTATTCCTTTTCCTTGCCCCAGTAATTACTATGGCACAAAAAGATGGGAAAAATGGCGATACTGGCGATGGCGATGTTGATATTGAAAACCTTTATACCGATGATGAAAAAATTGTATTTTGGTTCTACATTAACCTTAGAATTACCAGAGATAAAACCACAAAACAGACCGTATATAACGTCCGGCGTTTAGGCACACGTGTATATTCTGGCACGTTAGACGACTATGACCAAGATTTACACAAGAATATCTCTAGCGGAAGAAAATTTGCAATTGGTCCTTTTTACGACTACTACGAAGCCCAGCAGGCACTCCATTTTTATAACATTACAAAAAAAGAAAAACCACTGGACTCTAAAATAGACCCAGCAAAAGATGTTTTCTACTTTATGCTAGTAATAAAACGAATGAAACGCTCCAAAGCCTATGTTATCGAGCGGCTTCCGGGTAGAATTTCAACAGGAAAAGCAGAAGATTTTAATGATTTTCTTACCACAGTACTTACCAATAAGGTACTTGCCGTAGGTCCTTTTTGGGGTATGGAAGAAGCAGAGGAAGCCAAAAGGCTTTACCGCTTGGCAGGAAGAAACCGTGGGCGATAAAGTTTTTACAATCTTGATGTTGCACCAATAATGCCCAGCTTTTCCGAAAAATATTTTAAACGTTTCCAAGCATTTGATAAACAAATTGAAGAACCACCAGCTTCGGATTTGCAAATTATAGTCGTTATCCCCTGTTCTAATGAGCCCAATTTAAATGCTACATTAAATTCGCTAAATGCTTGCAAAATTAAAGACTTTTCAGCAGAAATTATATGCGTAATTAACAGTTCGGAAGTAGCACCCAATACTTTGAAGCAGGCTAATAAAAAGACGCTAGAACAAGCCCAGAGGCTTGTTTTGGGTTTTAAAAACCCAAAGCTAAAATTCCACCTTTTACTACACGAAAATCTGAAAAAAAAATTTGCAGGTGTAGGGCTAGCCCGGAAAATTGGCATGGACGAAGCCGTCCGACGTTTTGAAAAAATTGCTAATCCCAAAGGCATTATAACAGGCTTTGATGCCGATTCGCTAACAGATGTTAATTATTTTACCGAAATTTACAAAGCATTTTTAGCAAGCCCAAGATTAAATGCAGCCTCACTTTATTTTGAGCACCCGCTTTCAGGAGCGGAATATTCCGCAGGAATTTATAAAGGAATAACCGCTTATGAGCTACACCTTCGCTACTTTAACCAGTCGCTTAGGCGAGCAGGATTTCCGTATGCTTACCATACTGTTGGGTCTAGCTTTGCCGTTCGGGCAAATGTTTATACCGCTCAGGGCGGAATGAATAGGCGAAAGGCAGGAGAGGATTTTTACTTCCTCCAAAAAATAATTCCCTTAGGGAATTTTTGTGAAATAAATACCGTGCGAATAATTCCTTCGCCCAGAACATCAGACAGAGTGCCATTTGGTACAGGGGCAGCTCTTGCAAAAATGAAAGTAGTTAATAATTTTGATTTTGAAACCTACAGCTTTTCTGCTTTTTCTGATTTGAAAGTATTTTTTAGAAACCTGCCTAGTTTATATACTAATGATAGCCTAGAAAATTTCCCTACATCAATAAAAAAATACTTGCTGGATAATAATATACATAAAAAACTTGCAGAAATACAGCGAAATAGTACAGATAAACAGGCTTTTATAAAACGCTTCTTTGCGTTTTTTGATGCCTTCCGAGTTATTCGTTTTTTAAATATCTATCATGAGAGTTATTATAAAAAAGTGCCTGTTTTAGATGCTGCAAAATTATTTTTTCAAAAATATTATCCTGAAAGTGAAGTGCTAAAACAACTTTTATCTGAAACAATATCTAAAGAAGAAAAATCCAAAATAGCTCTAATTGCATTTAGAAAAATAGAAAATGTCAATTTATAAAAAAAGCCCTAAAGATAAATCTTTAGGGCTTTTTTTGTGTTAAAAATTAATGTTTTATTATGCTTCAATAAGCTCAACACTTCGTTTTACAAATTTGCTAAGGGCTTCGCCTGTAAGCATATTGTTGGCCAGAAGCCCAAGGTCAATCATCTGTTTTACCAGTTTATTGTCCTTGCCGTAGGCAGTAAAAAGAGCTTTCTTTTTGCTTTCCAAAGCTTCAATTTTTTTATTAATATCTTCGGATTTATCTTTTTCTTCCTGCGATATTTCTTCGTCTTTTTTGTCTTTGGTAATAGCATTTAGTGCCTCTCTATCGCTATTGGCAGCGGCCAAATCTTTAAGGATAGGCGCTACTTTTTCGGCATTTTTTTCGGTCGCCTCTTTGCTTATTTTCTGCACTAGTGGGTGGTTAGAATTAACAACCAAGTTAAAGCTATCGGGCATTTGTCCGTAATAGCCGCCCATTGCACCACCACCGAGTGCCGACATATCTTTCATTCGGCGCATAAATTCGTTTTGAGTAACGATTACCGGGCTAGCCGTTTCGTCCATTGGCTCAAAATTGACCATAAACATTGGGTCGGTAGGTAACTGGCTCTGGAAAACAGGGAGCAAGTTAGCCTCTTCTTCGCTGCTCAATTTAGACTCAAAGCCGTCTTCTTTTTGGATTAATTTTTCTACAACATCAGCATCTACCCTTACAAATCGTTTGCCTTGTAGTTTAGATTCTAGGTGGTTAATATAATGTGCAGCAAACTGCCCGTCAATTTCCAGTACATCATAGCCTTTGGCTTTTGCGGCAGCTACAAAACTGTATTGTTTTACTTTATCGTCTGTGTATAAGTAAATTAGGTTGTTGTCTTTATCCGTTTGATTTTCTTTTACAAGTGTTTCGTACTCATTGAAAGTAAAGTATTTACCATCGGTATTTTTAACTAAAGCAAAATCTTTTGCTTTGTCGTAAAATTTTTCGTTTGTTAAAATGCCATATTCGATAAAGAGTTTAAGCCCGTCCCATTTTTCTTCAAAGGTTTTTCTATCATTTTTGAAGATGTCTTTTAATTTATCCGCTACTTTTTTAGTGATATGCCCAGAAATTTTCTTGACATTTGCATCGCTTTGCAAATAGCTTCGGGATACATTTAGGGGAATATCAGGCGAGTCAATTACCCCATGCAGTAAGGTGAGGAAATCAGGCACAATGCCTTCTACCGAGTCGGTTACAAACACTTGGTTAGAGTACAATTGGATTTTGTTTTTTTGCAGCTCAATGTTGTTTGTAATTTTTGGGAAATATAAAATCCCGGTAAGGTTAAAGGGATAATCCACATTTAGGTGGATATGAAAAAGCGGCTTGTCGAAAGAGTTAGTATATAGTTCGTTGTAAAATGAGTTGTAATCTTCCTCTTTAAGCTCTGCTGGTTTTTTTGTCCAAGTGGGGTTTACATTATTGATGATTTTATCCTTGTCGGTATCAATAGTTTTACCGTCCTTATGCTCGGTTTCTTTTCCGAAGCCAATTTCAACAGGCAAAAATTTGCAATATTTTTTAAGCAAATTGTTAATTCTTGCCTCTTCTAAAAATTCGTCAGAATCTTTATCAATATGTAAAATAATATCTGTACCTCTATTTTCTTTTTCAATTTCTTCGATGGTGTACTCAGGGCTACCATCGCATTCCCAACGTACTGCTGGTGCGTCTTTG
>CAMZKQ010000075.1 GCA_947311265.1 uncultured Chlorobiota bacterium
CATCATCTTCAATTACTATTTCTAACGAATCATTGGGCAAAACTATTGCCGAAATTTTAACAGTTCCATTTTCGAGCTTGTGCATAAGCCCGTGTTTTACAGAATTTTCCACATAAGGCTGCAACAACATTGGCGGAATTTTTATAAATTCGTCCTCTAGTTCTTCATCTAAATTAATTTCATAATTTAAACGCTCCTCAAATCTTAATTTTTCAGCATCTAAATAAAGGCGTATTAAAGCAAGCTCATCTCTCAATGTAATAAACTCCATTTCAGAGTGTTGCAATGTCATTCTCATCAAGTTTGCAATGCCAGTAAGTGCTTTATTTACCTTTTGTTTTTCACCCAAAATAACAAACTCTTGGACAGAATTTAGAAGGTTAAAAATAAAATGAGGGTTAAGCTGAGCCCTAATGGCTTTAAGCTCCGCTGCTCGTTGCAACTTTTCAACTTCTAAGCGTTTATTAGCCTCCTCTAATTTTATCTGGGTAAACTCGCTTTGTTTTTTATGCTTCTGCTGGCGAGAATATAAAATCCAGAAAATAATACCAAAAATTAATAAAATTGCAGTGGCAATAAAAAGGAGTAAATTCTGGCGTGTCTTTTTTTGCTCCATTTCATTTTTTTCTCTAGCCTCAAATTCTCCAACTCTGTTTTTTCCTTTTCCCTTTTTATTTTTTCTGTATGATATTTTGTTTGTAATTCCTCAATAATTTTTGTTTTATCCGCCGACAAAAGCGAATCCTTAATTATATGGTGCTTAGTTTTGTAGAGCAAAGCATTTTTGTAATCCCCTTGCTTTTCGTAGGCTTCCGAAATTAACTTCTGAACATTCCCTATTCTATAAGCCGAATTTACTTTTGTGAGTATCTTAAGGCTCAAAAAAAAGTTTTCATTTGCTCTTTTGTATTTCCCCAGCCCTAAAAAAGCAGAGCCAAGCATAAGGTACGAGAGTGCCTTTGTTTTTAGAAGCGATTCGTCCTCCTGTAATTCAATATAATTGATGGCTTCGTTAGCCAGTTTTAGTGCCTTTTTATACTCTTTATTTAGTAAATAAATACTTGCCATTTCATTTTTCCCGCTAGCAATACCTTGCGGAAAATTTAATTTTTCAGAAAGTGAAATTGTATTTTGTACCCATTTTTTTCCATTCATTAAATCATTATCTTCAATATAAATTGAAGCCAGATTAAAATATACAGAAACAAACGAAGGTGTTTTCTTTCTTCCTTCCAATTCTTTTAGCATTTTCAGGTAAACAGCAATACCCTCTTTGTAGCGTTCCATACCTTTATAAATAATAGCCAAATTATTATAAGCCGCATACACATGCTGCTGCTCGTTAATTTGCTCAAACATTTCAATAGCAATTAATGTATTCTCTAGTGCCTTTTCGCTCTCTCCACGTTGAATATAATAAGCAGCCAAAGCATTTCGAGAAAAGGCTATACCTGGCTTATAGCCAATTTTTTCGGCAATATTTATAGCTTCCTCAATATAAATCTTCCCTTTTTCATGCTCTGCTTCTATAAAATAGGGTTGAGTATCAATAAGCAAATTTACTCGGACAGAATCTTCGGCAGTGTGCTTTTTTAACTCCATAAGCAAACTATCTTGCTTTTGTATATTTTGAGTTTGCCCTGTTTTCGTAGAAGAAAAGACAATAAAAAATACTGTAACTAAATATAAAAAGTGTTGCTTCTGCATTTATTAAAATTTTAATTTAGTCTATTTATAATGTGAAAAAATTAAAGAAATAGAAACCATTATAAAAACGGTAAAAAAGTAAAAAAATCTAATCTTATGTTGTTTTTCCACCTGCGACTGAGCAGCTAAAATTGTACCTAACTGTGCAATTACCAAAGTAAAAAACATCATAATAAAATGCTCAATTTGCCAAAATCTAAAAAAAACATTATGCGATAGTTCCTCCGCAGTAGCTGCCCCTTCAATTAAATTTTCAGGATTAGAAAAATATAAATAAACCCCAAGTGCCGATTGTAAATACAAAAAAAGTAATGTCCAGCGAGCGTGTTTTATATCAAAAATTGTATAGCCCCGTTTTTTAAGCGTTTTCAATAAAGATATAACAAGCAATAAAAGCAACAGAGTTACAAAAACAATACTTGCCAGCAAGTGTATATAAAAAATAACATCACGCATAATTTATTTCCTTTTCCTTTTTAAGGCCTTATCTGGGAAAGAAACTAAGGGCGAAATTCGCCCTTGTGAAATTTCCACTTTCCTCAAAAGCTCTTCTACCGATTTGACCGACAACTCTTTAGCCGCAGCAATAAATACCTCGGCACACATAATAGCATCGTCCAAAGCATGATGATGCCGAAATTTTAAACCCAACCTTTCGCCCATTAAGTTAAGTTTGTAAGCTTGCAAACCCGGCCAAGTACGACGAGAAATTTTAACCGTACAACTGTAAGTTAAATCTGGATATTCCAAACCATACACCTCTAAAACAGCCATTAATGCACGCATATCGAATGCTGCATTATGGGCGACAACGTGCTGCCCCGAAAGAATTTCATTTATAGATTTCCAGTACTGTTTAAAAGAGGGCTTATTTTTTACCTCCTCGGGCTGAATGCCATGCACCTTTATATTTCGCCAATGGAAGCGAAACTCATGCGGACGAAAAAGTTGATATTTTTGCGCTATAATTTTTCCATTTTCCACCACTACAATACCCAGCGAACAAACGCTTGATATTTGCTCATTGGCCGTTTCAAAATCAATAGCAACAAAATTTAAACCTTTCATACCACCCATCTATTAATAAGTACTTTAAGTAATGCTTCCAATTTTTTTGACATATTTCTATCTAAAAAATTTCTTCTTTATGAGAGCTTGTAAAGATAATATTTTTATTGATGTTATGATTTTTATACATAAATAGATTTTTCTGGTCGGGGTATAAATCCGTCATTAGGCTATTTTTCACGCTCGTAAGTTGTGGTCTGAATGGTTTTTGCAAGGAGTATTTTAACCAAGTTACATTTTTTTCCGTATGCTCCCTACTCGTTAAAATCATGTTTTTTAGGTTAAAGCTAGCTTGGTCAAACTCTAAATCAAGGTGCGATTTTATATATTTATCTATAAAAACACCCGCAGATGAATTTTCGTTTTCCAAACCTAAAAAAAGCTGGGTGTTGTAATTCCTATTTATGATTTTTTCAAAATCATCGGTAAACAAACGAATCGAGATTTTAAAACCTTCGGTTTCGCTCCACTCAACAGTAGTTACAGAAAGGTGTATCGGGTGAGCCTTTACAGATTTTTCGTTACTATTATTATTTGCAAAAAAAAATAAGGGTATTAATAATATGTATTTCATTTCCGGAATTTTAAGGTTCGCAAAATATAAAAAACTTGCTATTTTATCCAAGTTTTATCTAAATTTTAATTTTTGATAAAAAACTTTGCTCTCCAGAAAAATTATATACTTTTGCATCGCAATTGGTTTTTAACCTTTACAGGAAAAAACTAAGAGGGAATGTCGTGAAATTCGGCAACAGTCCCCGCTGCTGTAAGCTCTATTGATTTAAAAACGATGCCACTGGACTTTTCTGGGAAGGATTTTAAATTCAGGAGTAAGTCAGAAGACCTGCCATTTGCACTATTAATCTATAGTTTTCGGGAACAAAAACTTGGAGAATATTGTGCTATGTGCAACTTTCCGCTTTACTTCCCTCTTCTTAGGTTAAAAATTTGAATTTTCAGGCGAAAGCCTATTTTTTTATTTTTAAATGTATATTATGAAGAGATTTTTATTTTTAATTACCGCAATTTTCCTCGTTGCTATAGCCAATATTTCGGCACAAACCGTAAATGGTTTCGAGAGTTTAAACATGCCCAACGGCTATTTTAATGGTGCATTTAAGCACTCAGGCACTATTGGCAGTAGCGAAAAAATTAGCTACGCAAGCAACGGCGCTAATTTTTATGTTAATTACACCCTCGAAAATGGCTACGACTATTGGAATGCCTTTGCCTACTCTAACCAAACCGACTTAGTTACAGGCGGATACACCAACTACTCCGCCTATGCCACCCCAGCAGGCGGAGCAAATGGCTCGTCCAACTACAACTTTGTTTACACCTTTACCAGCGACTCAATTATGTTCGACGAAGTGGTTGATATTACAGAAGCCTACTTTACCAACTCGGTATATACCTACCACTACATGCACAATACCTACAACGATGGCTACCAATATACCACCAACTATTTTTTAACATTAACCATAACAGGCATTGCCCAAGACGGCTCATACACGGGTACTACCGATTTTATGCTTGCCGATTTTACCAATGGTAACTCAATAATAATTGACAACTGGACCCTCAAAGATTTAAGCAGCTTAGGCGATGTAAAAGGTTTAAAATTTACATTCACATCATCAGACATGGGGGCATTTGGCATAAATACGCCCACTTATTTCTGCATGGACGATTTAAAATACACCTCCCTAACTACCTCTAGCGAACTTACAGTAGATTTTGAAGACTTTGCTTTACCCGTAGGGTTTTTCAACGGTGGACCCTCGCACTCGGGGACTATAGGCACTTCCGAGCGGATAGACTATTCAGAGAATGGCGTGTCGTACTATGTAAATTATGGGCTAGAAGCCGCCTACGATTACTGGAGCGGATTTGCCTACTCCAACCAAACCGATTTAGTTACCGAATCGTTTACCAACTACTCGGCTTATGCCACGCCAGCAGGCGGCGCCA
>CAMZKQ010000076.1 GCA_947311265.1 uncultured Chlorobiota bacterium
ACTTACAACGTAAAATGCTATCTAATTTTGAATTACTGATATTAAACCCACCAAAATCACTTCATAAAATGGACAGGCGGCATATAATAAAGTGGCTTAGTAAACACCTCTTAGAGCAAGATTTAGATAAAATATATAAAGCCAACCCTGATATTAGACCCTAAAATATTTAAGAGCCCGGTATAAAAACTAAAAAAGAGTAATTAGCCGCCCTGAGAGTGTTGTAACTGGCTGGTTTTCAGTTAGTAATTTTGAATATTCTTGCCAAAACACGCCTAAGGCTACTTTTTAGACTAGGCTCATTTAATACCCATAATCTGGATTTAACAAGAAAATAAACGACTTTATTTTGAGTACTTTTGTTTTTTTAATTTAGATTTGTGCCTTTAAAGAAAGCCAATTAAAATTTTCTTTGATGACAAAAACACATACAACTTCACCTTGGCAAATTATACCCTATTTTCTAAGGCAATTTATTTTTTGGTTGCTCTTTTTTGCTTCCGAACGGCTTGTTTTTTTTCTGTATAATTTTACAGACAGCAAGCTAGCAGGTATTTCTGATATTTTATTGAGTTTCTGGCACGCCTTGTATTTAGACATTTCCATGGCTTGCTATTTTATGCTACTCCCCTTTTTACTGCTCCTTTTTCAGTCGCTTTTTAAGCTCCAATTCCTAAATCAAATCAACCGCTGGCAAACTTACCTAATTCTGCCTATCGCAGCAATGATATATGCTAGCGAGCTAGGCATCTACGAAGAATGGCACGAAAAACTTAGCTTTAAAGCCATAGCCTACCTCGAACGCCCAAGCGAAGCTTTTAATTCGGCAAAAACATCAATACTCCTACTCGCTTCCGGGCTAGTTATCGCCTTTACTACTGTTGGGATATTTTTATACAACAAATTTGTTCATAAGAATTTAATTATTGAAAAGCGAAATTTTATATTTTCAGGGCTTTGGTTTTTACTCATGCCTGGCATTATCCTCCTGGGCTTGCGTGGAGGCGTGCAACAAATACCGATAAGCCAAAGTGCAGTTTACTTTTCCAAAAATAATTTTGTAAACTTGGCAACAGTAAATTCAGTTTGGAATTTAGCTTTTAGTATCCAATTCAATTCCAAATTTAAAAACCACAACCCCTTTATTTACTACGACTTTAAAGAGGCAAAAGCCATAACCGATAGCTTGTATCGTGTTGAAAAAGATACCACTATACAAATTTTAAATACTAAAAATCCCAACATTGTTTTGGTGATGCTAGAGAGTTGGTCGGGCGATTTGGTCGGCAGCATTGGTGGCTACAAAGGCATCACCCCAAATTTTGATAAGATAGCAGAAAATGGGCTGCTTTTTACCAAAAATTATTCAGTAGGAATGCTCTCGCACCAAGCAGTAGTCGCCATTTATAGTGCTTTCCCAAGCACTCCGGAAGTCGATATTATAAAACATGCCGACAAATACGAAGGATTAAACTGCTTTATAAAAGATTTAAAAGGCTACTCCACATCATTCTATTTTGGTGGCGAGCTAAATTATGGAAATATAAAAAGTTATATCTATTTTAATGGCTTTGAAAACATTGTTGAAGGCAAAGATTTTGAAAATGTACCAGACAAAATCCAAGGCAAAATGGGCGTGCATGACCAAGGGCTTTATAACCGCCTTTTGGCAGATATAAAACAATTTAAAACCCCATTTTTTTGCGGTGCATTTACACTCAGTTCACACTCCCCATTCGATTTTCCTATGGACGAAAAAATCACTTGGGGCGATGCCGAAATGCACTACCTCAACTCGGTTCTATATGCCGATAAGGCATTGGGCGAATTTGTACAAAAAGCTAAAAATGAAGATTGGTACGATAACACTTTATTTATTTTAACTGCAGACCATAGCCACCCCACCCCAAAAAAACGAGGCTACTACTCTGTTGAACAACGGCATACACCAATGCTATTTTTCGGCAATGCCTTAAAGGAAGAGTATAGAGGCACAACTTACAACGGATTTAGCAACCAAACAGATATTGCTGCCACACTACTAGCACAGCTAGGCAAAGAGCACGATAAATACCAATGGAGTAGAAATCTATTTAACCCATACATCAATAATTTTATTTATTATGGCTTTGAAGACGGCTTTGGTTGGGTCGAAGAAAATGGTAATTACATGGTGTATAACGAGCGAGAAAATTGGGGCATTTTAGAGCATAAAGCAGAGTCGAAAAAGAAAAAAGAACAAATGCTTCGCAATGGAAAGGCCTACCTTCAAATCCTTTTTCAGGAATTTTTAGACTATTAATACTAAACGTTAAAACATGACAACAGGAGTTTTACTCGCAAATATGGGCGGGCCACAATCGGAAGAGGATATGCAGGTATTTTTGAAACGCATGTTTCTTGACCCACAAATACTCCCTGTACCCCATTTAATACGAAAGTTTTTGGCAAAAAAAATAAGCCAATCGCGCTATAAAGCCTCATGGGAAAAATATCAGCTTATTGGCGGTACGCCAATTGTAAAAAACACGCAAGCCACCGCCAATAAATTACAGGAAAGTTTAGGCAAAAACTACAAAATTGAAATTGCATTTTCTTACACCAACCCACTAATTAGCGAGTCGCTAGAACAGCTTGTTGCCCAAAATTGTACTAAAATAATTGTACTCCCCCTCTACCCACAAGCCAGTTTTACCACAACGCAAAGCGTTATTGATGATGTAAAAAAATGCAAAAATATCACAAAAAAAATACCGGTGCATATTGTGCCTGAATTTCATAACAACAAAAACTACCTCCTTTTTTGGGAAACACTCATACAACAACAAATCGAGCAACTCAATTTCAAAACCCCACACCTTATATATAGTGCACATTCAATCCCTGTAAGTGTTGCCCAAAAAGGCGATAGCTACCCAGATACCATTGCCGAAACGGCAAAAATAATTGCCGGTAATTTGGGTGTTGAATATTCTGTCGCTTACCAATCTAAAATGGGAAAAGTAAAATGGCTAGGGCCAGATACAAAGGAATTTTTGAGCAAAATTGAGGACAAAGAAAATGCCGAAATTTTGCTTGTTCCTGTAAGTTTCGTTAGCGAAAACCTAGAAACACTCTACGATATGGATACTGATATTATTCCTTATGCAAAAAAAATAGGCTTTAAAAACATTGCAAGAGTTACAATTCCTGCAACGCATATACTTATGACAGAAGCCTTTAAGGAATTAATTATAACCACTAGCCTAAAAACAAAACAAGAGGAACATAACACTAAGTTTTGAATTTTTAATCAAATAAGATATAAGGCAACTAATTGTATTGCAATTTGCAAATATATTGAAACCTTAGCTTTTTAGACCAAAATTATCATACAAATTTAATCACAATGACACAGCTAAGTAATGATGTAATTTTTATTTTTTACGTTGAAAATCAAGAACGCACTACACTTTTTTATGAAAACGTTTTAGAAGCAAAACCAATTCTTAACGTTCCAGGAATGAGCGAATTTAAGTTAAATGAGTATTCTAAATTAGGATTAATGCCCGAGAGTGGCATCGTAAAAATATTGCAAAACAAAGTGCCAAACCCTAAATTGGGCAACGGCATACCAAGGGCAGAATTGTATCTGTATTGCAAAAACCCGGAAGGTAAAATGCAACTTGCTCTAGCCGCAGGAGCAACTCTTATAAGCCCAATCCAGCTACGCAATTGGGGTGATATAGCAGGCTATTGTGCCGATTTTGATGGCAATATTATTGCATTTGCAAAAAAAGTATAAGTTTTACCCTGTATTTATTTTACCTGTTTTTTGCTATTTAATTCGAGGGAACTATTATATTTGTACACTCCAATTTTAGAAAAAACTGCACGAGCAAAAACAATGGGAAACTCATCATTTTATAAATACTCCTTTTTTATTGTCCTATTTTTCTCGTTTTCATTACAATTATTTGGGCAGAAAAATTTTGCAGTAAGCGGCAATAGCCGCTTTTATTGCCAAGCAGAATTTCATAAAAAAAATATGGACTCCATTTTTTTTAATTTTAGATTAACAAAAAAGCAACTTCAAGTTCGGTACATCTATAAAATTAATATTTACCGCTCCAAAGACGGGGCAAAGATACAGTCGCTCAAATTTAGAAGCTCTAAAAAAAAACAACCTAAAAAGCTAAAATTAAGTTATGACGGCAGGCTAGTCTTTGCTCAAAATGAAGAAGATGCTCAGTTGTGGAAAGTGCAATCGGGAGAAACAATTTTTCGCCAAAGCGGCAACAAAAATATTATTTTTGCACAAAACCAACCTTATTTTGCTATACACGATAAATCTGAAATTGACATCTACAACAAAAACACAGGGCAGCTAATCCAACAATTTTCGACTAAGCGAAAAGGCGAAATTACCGCTTTAAAATTTGAATTTAACGACCAATTACTAATCGCAAAAACCTCAAAAGGCAAAATTATTTTATACAATATCCTTCGCCCTCGAAAAACAAAACAATTTATTGCTAATGATTATAAAATTAGTGATAACCAAAGAGTTATAACAACCATTCGGTTAAGAAAACAAAGCGTAACCGCCCAGCAATATAAAGTAACTATAACGCCCGAAAAGAACAAACAAGGCCTTGAAGTTGGGCTATTTTATTTCAAGAAATTAAAGACTGTTATATCCAGTTCTGTTTTACAACTTCGTAGCCAAAAGGAAATAAAGGAAATCCAAAGCAGCCTTGCTCCGGGCGAAAAATTAAACTACTCGCCGTATGAAATAATCCCTGCTCAATGCACACTAAGCCCGGCTGGCGATTACCTACTACTCGCCGTAAAAAAGGGCAGAAAAAAATGCTTTTGATAACCGAAATACAGGGCAGTATAGTTGTTTTTTCGGTTGCCACAAGCAAGCGGTCGAATATTTCGCAACTTGTGCCTAATTTCTGGACGGGCAAACACAAGCTACTCATCTACACCTCCTATGCCGATGCCACCGTTTTTGATTTGATGAACGAAGATGTTTTTAAGGGCTTTGATTTTACATTTTTCCCGGAAAACGGAAATACTAAAAAGATTTCGCTCGAAAAGCAATTTAGAGGCCGGATTGATGCCCCCAATTTTAAAACATCAGTACTCCCTATTAAAACAGGGAGAAAACAAGATTTGTTTCTAAAATCGAACCTTATTGTTCAGCAAAATTCTATTGCCAAAGGCAAATCCTTTGTGGCTTACAGCCCCAATTCAAAATATATTTTTGCAAAAACGCAGACCGGACAATTAGGCACAATTAAAACCGCCGATATTTCTGCCGATTTGCACAATGGCACTCCCCTCCCCTTTTACCCGTCTGCCGACTCGATCACTACTATTGAGCCAGAAAATTTCATTGAGAAAGATGCCTCGCCACCAAATGGATATTCCTACATTGGCATCAAGCGTTTCAAGCACATTAGCCAAGCACCTGCTGATGTATTAATAAAATTGCACCTTAAAACCTTTCAGTTCAAGGACGATACCACAGGGATACACGTCCATTTGCTAGACGACCAAGGGACTTACTACTACGGCGCATCAGAAAAAAAATACCGCTATATCTGGAAAAAATTAATTTTACAATACCCCAACGGCGAAATGAAGCATGTAACCGACTTTGTTATAGATGAATACAATGGAAATGATACGCTTGCCAATGCCCTTGCTCTTTTGCTAGACCATAGCGGCTCAATGGGTAATATACGTGCTAACGCTTTGCAAAATGGAGCAAAAAACTTCATCGAAAAGAAAAATGAAAAAGATGCGGTTACCATTATTAAATACGATAGCGATGTGGGGGTAGAAACACCGCTATCCACTACTGCCGAACGGCTAAACAAAGCACTTTCTCCGCAAGGCTTATTAGGCTATGGAGGTGCTACAGCACTTCTTGAAGCCACCAGCAGGGGCATTGAAATTTTAGGGCATGCACAAGGCTACGGGCGAAAATCGGTAATTGTAATTACCGATGGTAACGAAAACTGCTCTATGGTTACCAAAGGGCAACTTATAAAACAAGCCCGAATGAAAGACGTACAAGTGTACACTATTGGCTTTGGGAAGTATGTAAGCGATGCGTACCTTGAAGCCGTATCTTCCTATACACAAGGCAGTTACTACAAACTATTCAACACCTCTGACTTTGACCGTATTTTTGAGGATATTTACAATAAAACACGCTATTATTATAATATAAAATTTACCACCCAGCAGCAGGGCGAATATACTGCCCTACTAGAAATTGCACAAGACACCACAAGAAAACATCAACTCACAACAGTCTTTAATAATTCCCCGATAGATTATGATGCTATTGATAATTCGGACTATAACTCTAAAATTATTTTCAAACCTTTATCTAGGGAAATTACAATAGACTCTTGTTTGCTCGCCAAATTTAGCCATGTAACAGATAGTATTGACAAGGCGGAGCATAATAGAAAAAAAATTATTAAAGAGGAATTTTATGCTATCGCTTTTCCAGATATTAAGTTTGAATTTAATACCACTAAAATAAAAAAAGGCAGCAGCAAAAACTTAAAACTAGTTATCCTATTTCTAGAAAAATATCCCAATGCAAATATAGAAATTAGAGGATATACCGATAATATTGGCTCAAAAGAAAAAAACTTACTACTTTCGCAGCAAAGAACAGAAGCAGTAAAAAAATTGCTTATAAAAGCAGGCATCGCCTCAGAAAGGGTACATGCCACAGGCTACGGCGAAAATAAACCCATTGATAATAATAATTCTGACTCTGGTAGAGCTAAAAACAGGCGTGTCGAATTTATAATTTTAAAATAACCGAGTAGTACAAAATGTATAAACTTTCATTTTACATATTACTGGCAATACTACTACCAAGCAAAGTAGCAGCACAACTTTCTGCAGATTTCTCTGTCAATAATACTCCTGCAAAATATTGTGCAGGAGAAAAGGTTGTATTTACTAGCCACTCCTCCAACCAAACTTTCTTAAAGTGGGATTTTGGTGATAGCAATACAACTTATTTTGAAAACCCAGAGCATATATTTAGCAATGCAGGCACTTTTACAGTACTACTTACAGTATATGATGCTGATGGCAATTCCGACTCTTTTTCTAAATCAATCCTAATATTAGAAATGCCCAACTTAACACTTTCGCCAAATGGCGAGCAAGACATTAATTTTGGGCAGAGCATTAATGCCCAAGTTACAGGCACATTTACAAGCCTTAGCTGGAACGATGAAAATAACGAGCAAAATCGGTCAATTACACAAGCCGGGAAATACATTGTAACAGCATATAATTCAGACGGTTGCAGTATTTCCGACTCACTTACTGTAAGCATAAGTACTGCCAATGGGCAGTTGCCCGAGAATTTTGAAATAAGGGTAATTAATAATATCCTAACGCCAAATGGCGATGGTTATAATGATTTTCTATTCATCGAAAAATTAGACCAATACCAATACCCTTGCCGCACCGAAATTTATAATGCCTATGGGCAACAAGTATTTTTATCAACAGATTACAAAAACAACTGGGGCGGCGAGCAAAATGGTAAGCCCCTCCCTGCCGGCACCTACTACTATATTACCACTTCCGAAAAGCGTAAAGGTGGCACCGGATATATTGATATTTTACGCTAGCAAAATTTTATTATACACGCCTAAATTTTAATAATGGTACACATTACAAGACGAGAACGTTTTTCTGCCGCACATCGGCTTTATGTAAAAGAGTGGAGCGATGCCGAAAATTACAATGTGTTTGGCGCCTGCTCCAACCCCAACTGGCATGGGCACAACTATGTGCTACACGTTACCGTAAAAGGAGTGCCTAATAAAAAAACGGGCTTTGTTGAAAACCTAAAAGTGCTAAGTAAGATACTAAAAAATAAAGTTATTTCGCAGCTCGACCATAAAAATATTAATCTCGAAACGCCTTTTATGAAAGGGATAATACCTTCGACGGAAAATTTAGCATTGAAAATTTGGCAAGAAATTGAACCCGAAATTAATGCCACAAACTGTACTTTACATTGTGTTAAAGTATCAGAAACCGAAAATAATTCTGCTGAATATTATGGCGTTTTTTTTGAAAAAAACGCATAAAATAACAAACAATGAATACTCTAAACGAAAAAAAAGACGCTTTTGAGCGTATCCTCAAAATCATGGACGAGCTGCGGGAACAATGCCCTTGGGATAAAGAACAAACCTTTGCAAGCCTTCGCTCGCTCACTATTGAAGAAACTTACGAGCTTGTGGCTGCCATTGCCAGCAACGATATGCAGGGCATAAAAAGGGAACTTGGCGACTTGTTTTTACACCTTATATTTTATTCAAAAATAGCCTCTGAAACCAACAGTTTCGATATTGCAGATGTAATAAACGCACTGGCAGAAAAGCTAATTTACAGACACCCTCATATCTATGGCAACGAAACAGTAGCAAATAAAGAAGAGGTTAAACAAAATTGGGAAGCCCTAAAGCTCAAAGAAAAAGGCGGAAACACTACCATTCTTGGCGGTGTGCCCAAAAGCCTACCGGCTATGATAAAAGCAATGCGCATACAAGAAAAAGCCAGAGGTGCAGGCTTCGATTGGGATAAAAAAGAGCAAGTTTGGGCAAAAGTAAAAGAAGAACTTGAAGAGTTTGAAGCAGAAGTTCTGGCTAACGATAGCAAAAAAATGGAGGACGAATTTGGCGATGTCCTTTTTTCGCTAATCAATGCGGCACGCCTGTATAATATCGACCCAGAAACGGCACTTGAAAAAACAAATCGCAAATTTATTGCCCGCTTCAACTACTTGGAAGAGCAAGTAAAAAAAGCGGATAAAAACTTGCAAGATATGGATTTAGAGCAAATGGAGTTCTACTGGAATAAGGCTAAAAAAGCAGGACTTTAAAACACAAAAAAGCAAATGTAATATACATTTGCTTTTTTGTAAGTTGTTCCCAACTGTACTAGATTATATTTTAAGCTATAAACTACTGCTTTCTACATAACCGTAAGGCTGATGTTATGTTGCTCAATTAGTTTTCTCATATTAATAAGTGCATATCGCATTCTGCCTAGTGCAGTATTTATGCTTACCCCTGTTTGTTCCGAAATTTCTCTAAAACTAAGCCCTCCGTAGTGGCGAAGTAAAATTACATCACGTTGTTCTTTGGGTAGCTCATCGACTAAATCTCTAAGTGAGCCTTTAATTTGCTCTTGAATCATTTCGTCCTCTTTGGTAGCGTCCGAAAAGCGTTTAGAGTTAAGTATATCGTAATCCGAATTGTCGTTGGAGTACATATTCATGTGCTTCGACTTGCGGAAATGGTCGATAATTAAATTATGTGCAATCCTAACTACCCAAGAAACAAATATTCCTTTTTCCTGATATTTCCCTCGTTTCAACGAGCGGATTACTTTAATATAAGTGTCCTGAAAAATATCTTCTGCCAAAAATTCGTCTTTTACAATTAGCACTATGTAAGTGTAAACTCGGTTTTTGTGGCGAGTAATTAATGTGTTGATTGCCGACTTGTCGCCTTCCATAAAGTTACGCACAAGTTCATTGTCTTTTAATTGATTGTTTGCTGTTTTCATGTTTTCTTCTTTTTCTGATGAGTTAATATTTAAAATTGAAAAAGTAGATGTGTTTTCGATAGATTCCTTTTTAGTTAAAAATTCAATTGTTAATAAATGTTAATTCTTATTGTTCGGTGCAAATATACTCTATTTATTTTATCAAAAAAATATTTTTTTGAATTTAATAAAGAAAAATTGTTCAACAGGAATTAAAAATTGGTTCTAAAGCTACTGTTTTCAGGTTTTTTAGAGTTGTTCTAAAACCAAAAAAAAATTATTTCTTAATCCGTTTCATAATAATCAACTTTTAGTTATGCTGG
>CAMZKQ010000077.1 GCA_947311265.1 uncultured Chlorobiota bacterium
GAAAGCTTGGTGGCCGCATTTAGAGCAAAAGGTGTTGAGTTTAAAGATGTTATAAAAATGGGACGCACGCAACTCCAAGATGCCGTACCGATGACTTTGGGGCAGGAGTTTGAAGCTTACGCTTCAACATTAGGCGAAGAGATTGATAGAATTAGAGGCAACTCTGAACTCTTGCTGGAAATAAACATGGGAGCTACCGCCATTGGTACAGGCATCAACTCGGTACCGGGCTATAGCACTTTGGTAACAGGGCACCTGAAAAAAATTACAGGAATGGACGTGAAACTTGCCGACAATCTGGTGGAAGCCACCCAAGATACGGGGGCATTTATTATGTTCTCTTCGGTGCTGAAAAGGCTGTCAATTAAATTGTCAAAAATATCAAACGACTTGCGTTTACTATCCTCGGGGCCTCGTTGCGGGTTCAATGAAATAAACCTGCCAGCGGTTCAGCCCGGCTCCTCAATTATGCCCGGAAAAGTAAACCCTGTAATACCCGAAGTCGTTAATCAGATTGCCTTTAAAGTGATTGGCAACGACCTTACTGTTTCCTTAGGGGCAGAAGCCGGGCAGCTGGAACTCAATGTAATGGAACCTATCATTATTCAGAGTCTTTTTGAGTCTATCGAGATGCTAATAAATGGTATGGGGGTACTTGAAAACCGCTGTATCATAGACATTACTGCCAATGCAGATCACGCCTACAACATGGTTATTAATAGTATTGGTATAGTAACAGCCCTCAACCCAATAATTGGCTACGAAGTGAGTACTAAAATTGCAAAAGAAGCCATAGATACAGGAAAAAGTGTTTACGATTTGGTGTTGGAACAAAAAATCCTACCCAAAGAAAAATTAGATGAAATTTTATCCCCTAAAAACATGATAGAACCACAACGTTTCGATAAATAAAGGAACAGTTATTTGAACCAGATTATTTTGCCAAGCATACATTTACTGGAAATATAAAAACACATGAAAAAAAGAAAATTATTTACAATAATTCTACTAACAGTACTGACCTCGGGGAATGCCTATTCGCAAACTAAAACCAAACAAATTACGGTTGAAGATTTATGGAAATACTGGTCATTTTATGCCCCTTCGGTAAATGGCATTCGGTCGATGAACGATGGCGAGCATTATACAAAACAGGAGCGAGGCGGAAATATTGTAAAAATAAATTATAAATCTGGCGACCAAGTTGCCGTTATTTTTGATGCCAGTAAAAATAAAATTCGCCCCGAAGATTATCAATTTAATGCCGACGAAACTAAACTCTTATTCTACACCAATAGCCAAAGAATTTACCGCCGCTCATTCACCGCAGATTATTATTTTTATGATATGAAATCTGAAAAACTAAGCCAAGTTTCTGAAAATGGAGCACAACAAATTGCAGCCTTTTCGCCTTCGGCAGATAAAATATCTTTTGTGCGGAAAAATAATCTTTTTATAAAAGATTTAAAATCAGACAAAGAAACCCAAATAACAACAGACGGCAAGTTTAATAAAATAATTAATGGAATACCCGACTGGGTTTACGAAGAAGAATTTGAATTTAACAAAGCCTACGATTGGTCGCCCGACGGAAAAAAAATAGCCTACATAAAATTTAATGAAGAAAAAGTACCATTATTCGGCATACAATGGTTCGCAGGGCAATCGCCAAAGCTAAAAGAAAATGTACTCTACCCAGCCAATCATACTTTTAAATACCCCAAAGCAGGCGAGCGAAATTCAGAAATAAGCATACACATTTACGACCTAGAAACAGGCAAAACAATAAAAGTAGATATTGGCAACGAAAAAGACATCTACATTCCACGCCTTCGCTGGACGGCAGATAAGGATAAACTCTCTATTTTTAGGCTGAATCGCTTACAAAATAAATTAGAGTTGCTATACGCCAACCCTACTTCCGGAAAAACAAAAGTTATCCTTACCGAAGAAAATAAAAAATACGTTGATGAAACCGACTTCGATAACCTCACTTTTCTTAAAGGTGGAAAATCTTTTGTGATGACTTCCGAAAGAAGCGGCTACCGACACCTTTATTTATACAACACCAATGGGCAACTAATTTCAACACTTACTAGTGGCAACTGGGACGTTACCGATTTTTTAGGCTATGATGATAAAAAAGAAATATTTTATTTTCAGGCCGCAAAAAAATCTGCCGTACAGCGGGAGGTGTATAGTGTAGATAAAAAAGGCAAAAAAATAAAACAATTATCTGAAAACCAAGGTACCAATACGGCCGAATTTAGCTCTAATTTTAAATACTTTATCAATTTTTATTCCAGTACAAAAGTGCCTACAAAAGTAACACTGCATAAAACAAAATCAGGAAAACTAATAAGGGTACTACGAGAAAATGAAGCACTAGCAAAGAAAATTGAAGAGTACGGCGGGCAGAACAAAGAATTTTTTACCTTCAAAACTTCGGAAGGTATAGAATTAAATGCTTGGAAAATACTACCTCCAAACTTCGACCCAAAGAAAAAATACCCCGCAATAATTACCCAATATAGTGGCCCCGGTTCCCAGCAAGCACTAGATGAGTGGGACTTTGGTTGGGACAACCTATTGGCACAAAAAGGCATCATCATGGTATGTGTGGACCCTCGAGGAACAGGGGCTAGGGGCGAAGATTTTCGTAAAAAAACCTACCTCGAATTAGGAAAATACGAAACCATTGACCTTATAGAAACCGGAAAATACTTAGCTAGTTTGCCATACATAAACAAAGAAAAACTAGGCATCTGGGGCTGGAGTTTTGGGGGCTATACTACCTCCCTTTGCATGACCAAAGGCAAAGGCCTTTTTGCCGCAGGCATTGCCGTTGCACCAGTTACCAATTGGCGATACTACGACAATATCTACACCGAGCGGTTCATGCGTACTCCGCAAGAAAACGCATCAGGCTACGACCAAAATTCGCCCATCAACTTTGCCGATGGCTTACAAGGTAAATTCCTTATCGTACATGGCTCTGCAGACGACAATGTACACCTGCAAAATACCGCCGAGTTTACCGAAGCATTGGTACAAGCCAACAAACAGTTCGAGCAATTTATTTACACCAACCGAAACCATAGCATCTATGGTGGAAATACCAGAATACACCTCTTTACAATGATGCTTAAATTTTGGAAAAAAAATTTATTAAGTAAAAACTAGCTAGCAATGGCAAAGCTACTAAATCCCCCCTTTTTAAACCTTTAATTTTAAAATCATGAAAAACATATTTATAATCATTTTTATAGCAATAGGACTAGCCGTTAGTGCACAAGAATTAAAACCAAATCAAGAAAAAGTGGATTTCTTATCTGCCAAAACAGTAGCAAAACACTACAATTCTAGAAGTGCAGAATGGGTACTCGATAGAACCGATACATACACCGGAGCTAATACAGAATGGCTACAAGACGGTGCAGAATTTACAGTAACACGCAACGGGCATGGCTTCCCACTGACCATACAAACGCAAGTAATGAACGGGGCAAGCCTCGAAAACGAATACTTTGCCACACTAACTTATTACCAAAACGACTCCGTTTTTGAGTACAATTTACAGGAATGGAATGGCTCGGCTTGGAGCGATGTCGTGTTTTACGAAAAATTCCGCTCCGACGGACAAAAAATTGAATCCATAAACGGCTGGTACTCCACACGCTCCTATAACACTTTCGATGCCCAAGGCAAAAAAACCGAAAACTTAGAACAGGACTACATAAACAATGCTTGGGTAGATTTTGCAAGAACACTTTACACCTATAATGCCAACAACTTATTAGAAGGCGAAGAGTACCAACAAGCAGCTGGGGGCTGGACTACAAAAGTCAATACCACACACACATACACCAACTTAGTACTCACCGAAACCAACATCAACTATGTTACCGAAGGCGGGCAATCTCGCACACAATATAGCTATTACCCTAGCGGGAAAATCCAACAGGAATTAGTACAAAATTTAGAAACAGGAAACTGGGTTACTAAAACACGAATCAATTACGAATACACAGCAGAAGGGCTACTATCAGTTAAATCCTCCGTTAATTTAGACGACCCCAGTTTTGGGCTACGCCACGAATATACCTACAATGCCTACGGCAACGAGGACACCTATTTCGTCTATGATAATAGCGACAACTGGACCCTTTTTTATAAGCGTTTTAATACCTATGATGCCAACCAAAACATTACAGAATTTTATACCCTAGCCCAAGCCACCAGAACACGAGCATTTGTAAACATGGACAGAAGTGTATTTACATGGTCGTCCTTCGTGGGAGTCGAAAAGCAAATAAAAAAGAATACAATTAAAATTGCTCCAATTCCTGCGGAAAATTTTATTCAAATACATGGGCTTGAAAACAAATCGACCCTAGAAATAATCGACCTTACAGGAAAACAAATTGCCCAATTTGAAATAACAAAAAAACAAGCCATTGATATTTCCAAACTTAAAGCAGGCGTGTATTTTGCCAAAGTAATTACCCCGAATGGCACTATTATTAAAAAATTTATTAAACGCTAAAAATCAGCACCTAAGGCTTCTGTA
>CAMZKQ010000078.1 GCA_947311265.1 uncultured Chlorobiota bacterium
CTGTTTTCCTTTTCAAGGAAATATAAAAAGCTGTTTTTGGCAGGGCGTTTTCTATCGTAATTCTTTAGGGGCAGGAAGAAAACATTTATTATTTTACCAACGTGTAAAGTTAAATCTTCTATTGAGTATTTTAGCTCTAAAAGTCTGTGTATCACTACATAAACATCGCTAGGGCTTAGTGCATCAATGGCGGTTTGGTGTTTTTTTATATATTCTTTTCGTTTTCCGCCTTTTATAATACCTTCGGAAAAAGCGATTAATTCTTCCCTTCTTTGTGCTATATTATTTATAAATTCTGACATGGCTTTCTTTTTTTGTAGTTGGAGAAACAAAACTAAGAAAATGATTTTAAACAGGTAAATAATTTTGGCTTTTTGCCGAATTATTGTCAAATTTGTATTAATTAAGAGGCAAGCTTATCATTTGATACAAATAATTACATTTTATGGCAGACTATAAAAAAATAATCGAAGGCTTACAGGCCAAATTGGGCATTGAATTTTGCGAAAGCAATTTTAATATAGATGGTTGGGTATCAAACGGTAAAGCCTATTTTGAAATAAATACTGCCAATGAAGTAATTAAGCTAAAAATTGCAAATCAAGAACTGACCGAACTGCCTAGCGAAATTTTTGAACTCGAGAGCCTCGAGGAATTGTCGCTTGAAGATTTAAAGCTCACCGAGTTCCCCCCTGCTATTTCGGCACTTAAACACCTTCGCTTTTTGAGCCTAGCTAATAATAGTTTGAGCAATTTGCCCCAATTTTCACTGCAAAATGCTAAGCTGGAAAGCCTTAACTTATTAAACAATAAGTTTACTGAATTGCCTATTGTTTTGGCTGAATTAGAGCAACTTAAAGACCTTAATATAAGCCAAAATCCGCTGGGCAATTTGCCAGAGGCTATCGGCGATTTTAAACAACTCGCCTACCTAAACCTTGATAGTACAGGGATTACAGAGCTGCCCAATGCTTTTGATAAATTGCTTAACTTGCAAGAGTTGGATTTGAGTAACAATAATCTAACGGAAGTGCCACCGGTGCTTTTGCAACCCAATAATTTGTACCGCCTTTATCTATCGGGTAATGTTATTGATTTATTTCCGGCAGAGCTTTCAAAATTGGATAAGTTAGAGTTCCTCAATTTTGGCTTTAACCAGTTGCGTATTTTGCCACCAGAAATTGGTAATTTTAAGAATTTACGTACTCTTTCTATTGATTACAACAAACTTACAGCATTGCCTAGTGGCTTTTCAAGCAATATAAACTTGCGAAAACTTGACCTTGCTGGCAACCCAATTAAAGAACTCCCTGATGAATTAATTAAGATGTCCAGCCTAGAAGAATTGAATATGATTGGTTGTGAACTGTCTGAAATTCCTTCGGAAATAAAAAAAATGAAAAGTTTGCTAGTCTTATTATTAATGGGCAATAAAATAACATTCTTGCCCGAAGAGCTTTTTAAACTGACCAATTTGCGGCACTTAGAATTAGGGAAAAATGGGATTGTAAAAGTCCCAAAATCAATAGGGAAATTGACCCAACTAGAAACACTCTCATTTGCCGAAGGCAATAAAATAAGTAGATTACCAGTAGAAATAAAAAACTTAACAAGCCTAAAAGAACTCGATTTAACAGGCAATCAGTTAATAAACGTACCTATTTTTTTGCTCGAAATGGGTATGGATATTCGCTACTCTAGTGCACCTTATGGGATAATTTTAGAGGACAATCCCTTAGAATTTCCACCACCTAGCGTTGTAGAAAAAGGCAATATGGCTATTGCCGAATATTTTGCTACACAGGATTAAACTAGGCTAATAAAACCGGACAATACTATAGGCCGCTTGGTTATGCTTACGAGAAAACTGTGTTCTTGGATTTGTAATTTTTGCCCGCCCCATTCGCCGGTCATCATCGTGGATTATAAATACGGTGCTGGGGTCTAATACCGTAATCCCTTCTGCCTTGTGGGCAAAATGTAAAGGTCTTTTTTTCGTTATGCCGCCTTGCTCTACTTCTTCCATAACCAATTCTGGCGGCAAGTTTAATTCAAAATCTTGCATTGGCAACGACCACAAATAGCCGCCAACATCTTCATCGCTTTCTACCTTTAAATCACCATCAATGGCATTGTTTTCATAGGAAGTCAACAATAATAAACGGTCGTTAAAAAAATCGTACTCCATGCTTGATAAGCCAATAGGAAGCTCCAAAAGCCCCTCATATTTATAAGGGTTGAAGCGGTATAAAACTTTGAACCCAGAACCCGTAAAATGGAAATGCTCTTTCCACTCCTTTCGGGGTTTCTTTTTTTCCTTTTCGGTATATAAAGCGTAGGTTGCCCCGATAATTGTAATGGTGTAATTGAATTTTTTATAACTCTTACCCATTGCCCTAATACCTATTAATAAACGGTTACCAGGAATAGCTGCAATAGCTTCAACTTTAAAATAAGGAGGCCCATCAGGGTATATTTTTGATTTTAAGGCTTTCTTAATTTTTTTTCTTAGCGGCAAAGAACTCACATAGCCCTCCCGAAGGGTTAAATCTACAACTTCATCGTAGCCTTTAAGGTCGTCTTGTAACTTTCTGTAAAATAGCATGTTGTATGAATCCCGTTTGAAATTTTTATTATTAATTCGGTTAAACGCTGTTATCATAAACATATATTTTAAATCAGGGCTAAGTGTAACATCTTCAAGTTTTCGTGCTTTTCGTACATTTTCGTTACCGATATGTTTTATCCGTTGGTGGATAAATGCTTTGTCGTAAGGAATTGTCATAAGCGGTGTTGTGCCTGGGATTGGCTTATCATTAAGTAAAATTAAGCGGTTATGGTAATAGGCAACGCCAGAAATTTCGGCTGTTACAGGACGAGGTTTTTTCGACCCCTTGGCATTTTTCGTCGAACTATACGAAAGCCCTTCAGGGAAACAATCTATATAGCCTTCTTTAAGTACATAAGCAGTTGTAGAAGCCCGCTCGGAGCAAGATTGCAGGGCAGTAAAGAAGCTTAGGATTAAAAGGCCTTTAAAAATTAAGTGTCTATTCATATTTATACCTGTTTATAAATCCAAATTTTGTGCAGTAAGTTCGGCAATATCCAAAACTTTAACTTCCTTTTCTTTCTCTTTCATTTTTAAACCATCGGTAAGCATTAGCGTACAGAGCGGGCAAGCGGCTGCAATAATTTCGGGCTTAGTTTCTAAAAGCCCTTCTGTACGCAATTCATAAACTTCTTGGTTACCCGGCTCGGCTTCCTTAAATAACTGCCCACCACCAGCTCCACAACATAACGATTTACTTTTATTTTTTGCCGTTTCAGTAAAAATCCCACCAGTATTTTCAATGGCTTTTCGTGGGGCATCATATACTCCGTTGCCCCTTCCTAAGTAGCAAGGGTCATGGAAAGTAATGCGTTTGCCTGCAAATTTTTTGCTTTGAGTTTTTAACTTGCCTTGGCTAGTGAGTTGGGCAATAAGTTCGGTATGGTGAATGACTTGGTATTGCCCGCCTAAGTCGGGATATTCATTTTTTAGCGTATTAAATTCGTGAGGGTCGCAAGTTACTATTTTTTTTATGCCGTAGGCATTCATAATTTCAATATTTTGAGCGGCTTGCATCTGAAACAAAAATTCATTTCCTGTACGTTTTGCCACTTCGCCCGAGTCGGACTCTTCTGCCCCCAAGACGGCAAAATCTACTTTTGCATGGTCTAATATTTTTACAAAACTTTGCGTAATTTTTTTTGCACGGTCGTCGTAAGAGGAAGCTGAACCTACCCAGAATAGATATTCGGGAGTTTTGTTTTCGGCAGCCAAATTGGACATTAATGGTACTTTTATTTCTTCGCTTTCGGCAGATTTTAAATCTTTTGCCCAATTAAAACGGTCGGCAGCAGGGTATTGCCAAGGTGCTCCATTGTTTTCAATGTTAGTGGACATTGAGTTTAATAGCGAAGGAGCTGCCGATTCTTCCATGAAAATGAACCGACGTAAATCTAAAATCATCGACGGCTGGTCGATATTTACTGGGCATTCTTGGGCACAGGCGTTGCAGGTGGTGCAAGCCCATAGCTCTTCGGGGGTGGTGTAGTCGCCTAGTAATGATTTTCCATCATCGTAAGATTTGCCTTCTTTTAAGAGGGGTTGGGTAATTTCTTCCATTCGCCTTCGGTAATCTAGTACCACTTTTCTTGGGGATAATTTTTTTCCCGTAAGGTTGGCTGGGCAAACCGATGTGCAACGCCCGCATTGGGTGCAGGTAAGGGAGTCCACATAGTTTTTCCAAGTACCATCGGTAACGTCCTTCATACCAAAACGTTCGGGCTCTGCATTTTCGTCGAACTCTGGTTCTGGGGCATCGGGGTTCATCATTAATTCTACCTCTGCTTTTACAGATTCTAAATTGTTCATTTTTGTAAGTGGTTCTGTACGAGATAAATACACGTTTGGCAAGGACATGAAAACGTGGAAATGTTTTGATTTTGGTAAGTAATTGGCAAATAGAAAGATAAGTATAATGTGTGCCCACCAATTGGAGATTTCAAAAAGGTGAATGCTGTGTTCGCTCATGCCACTTAAGAGGCTGGCAAACATCTGGCTGATAGGGTATGCCCCTTGGGCTACGGTATTTGTTTTTTCGGCGAAAGCCACATAACCAGCATTCATGCCCAATAAACTAATCATTAAAAAGAGAATAAATAGCAGGGCAATATTGGCATCTTTGTGGTCTTTGTGCCGCATTTCTTGCCCAGTAAATCGTTTGATATTCATGAACAGGCGGCGGAACAGGAAGACTAAAACGGCCAGTAAAATTATAGCCGCAGAAATATCGCCACCAGCAATAATAAAGGTGTAAACAGGCCCTAGGAATGAGAGTATTCTATCGTCGCTAGCATTGGCGTTGAAGGGAAACCCTGCAAAACCATCAATTAGCATTTCGAGCGAACCGAAGGTAATCATAAGGAAGCCCCAAAAAACAAGGGAGTGCATAAACCCTAAAATGGGCAGTCGCATTATCTTTTTCTGTAAAATAGCTACACTAAAAAAGACTTTGAGGCGTTGCCCAACGTTGGAAAGCGAATAGGGCTTTTTTAACATTTTTGCGATTCTGAAAATTTTAGAGAACGCAATGCCTAAAAAGGAAAACGATGTAAGTGCTATTACTATAAAAAGAATATGTGTAATCATGGTAAATAATATTTTTATATTTTGGTAAAAATAAAAATATTAATAATTAATTATATCTAAATTTTGCTTTTTTTTTGAAAATGGCTTGATTTTTTAACTGTTATAAAACACCTGCTATAATTTGAGAAAATGCTGGTGTATATCTCTTCAGTTGCTTGTACAAAGGCAAGTCGCCAGACGTTGGCAATCCCCCAGACTTGCCAACGTCTGGGGGATTGGTAAGTTAAAACCTAACGGTTTCTGCCGTAGGCTTCGTGGCTGGATACCCAGTCGGAAGAAGAAATGGCTGCGGCAAGAGAAATTTCGCCAGCAAGTACAACGCCTGCAATAATTTCGGCTAGTTTCTGTACTTTGCCTTTTCCTACGCAACCCATTATATTTAAGGCTTCCTCTTGGGTGGCTAGCCCAACGCCGCCACCGTATGTGGCTATAATTAGTGATGGAATAGTGATGGAAATGTATAAATCGCCATCGTCGGTAAGTTCGGTATATAAAATTCCTGCGGAGGATTCTGCAACGTTGGCAACGTCTTGTCCTGTGGCTATAAAAATAGCGGTAATTCCGTTGGCAGAGTGTAGTCCGTTATTATTTGCCCCTGACATTATTGAGCCTATGTTGGCTACTAAGCCGTGGTATGCAAGCATTTTAGGGGTTACTCGCATTCTTCTTTCGAGTACTTCTTTTTTTATTGTAAGCTCTGCTACTACACGCTTTCCACGTGTTCGCATTACGTTTATTTGTGAGGCCTTTTTATCGGTTGCAAGGTTGGATTCTAAGTAGAAGTGTTTAATTGTGTGTTCTTTATATTGCTGTAAAATCCAGCTACAGGCAACAAAAGTGGCACGTCCTACCATGTTTTGCCCAGCGGCATCTCCTGTTGAAAAGTTGAATCTTAGGTAGGCAAATTTGGAGGCTAAGTAAGTGTCAATATACTTTAATTTTGCTACGCTAGAGCTGGCTTCTGCCTGTTCTCTAATTGCTGGTATATTAGCATTTACCCATTTTACAAACTCTCTTGCTCCTACTGCATCTTCAAATACAAAAACAGGGGCCCTTTGCATGGCATCGCCAATGATTGTACATTTTACGCCACCACATTCGTTGACTACTGATATGCCTCGGTTGTATGAGGCTACTAATGTGCCTTCGGCGGTTGCCATTGGTACTAAAAATTCACCTTTTGCGTGCTCGCCGTTTATTTTTATTGGTCCTGCTACGCCCATTGGTACTTGTGCTATGCCAATGAAGTTTTCGCAGTTGCCTTGTGTAATGCCTGCATCAAAGGTGTATTGCTTTATATGGCTAAATTTTGTTTTTGTGTATTCTTCAATAAAGTCTTGTCTTTTTTTTATGATTTCATCGGAGTAGTCGTCGTCTTTGCTTCTAGGAATCATGACTTTATTTTTGTCTTCTTTTTTTAAAGAATCATCAACATCAAATTCCATTTTACCGAATGGTTTTGCGTAGAATAGTAGGTTTAATGTGTAATGCCCGAGTTCAATTGGCGACATATCTAAATAGACATCAAGCTCTGCTTTTAGCGGAAAGTTTATAGGGTTATCTCTAGTAATATCTGCCGCTGGTAGTACGTTGCCTTTTCCAAAGTCGATAGTTATTTTGGAAATATCTATTGTTTGGTTTGCAATTTTAACATCTTTAAAGCCGGTAAGTATTGCGTCTTTTAATCTGTTTTTTACAGAAAATCGAACACCTTTATTGGTGTTTTTTAGGCTTCCGTTGGTGTAAAGCTGGCGAAGCATGAGTTTGGGTACTAATTGCATAAATTTGTAATTAAATTAAAGTGTAAATAAATATTTTTAAGATGGGGCATTAATAATTATAGTATTGCCTACTGTAATTGGTTTACAATAACTGCTTAGCTTAGTTGCTTAAAGCAAGTGGTCTATTGCTGAGGAAAATCGTTATGCGAGTAAGATTTTATCTAATACAAAAAGGTAAAATTAAGTAAAGTAAAGCGACCTATCAGGCACTAAATATATATATAATTTTAGGGTTTTAGAAATATAATTGTTAATTTCCTGTATTTTTTAAAAATCTTGCCCTAAAGAAAGATAAATAATTCTGGGGTGAATAACATCGTATTCAACGCCATACGCCCAATCCAGACGGAAAAAATAGCCCCAAAGGCGGCTGCGTATGCCTAGCCCGTAGCCAAAAATAACTGGGGGACGGTTTTTATTTATAATTACGCTTACGGGGTTGCGCGTAATGGTTTGTGTATTGTAGGCATTTTCTTTGGAGAATGGAGATGCGCCTGACCAAGCTGCCCCAGCATCTGCGAAAGCAATGATTTGAAAGTTGTTTATAAAGTCGTTGCTAACTGGTCGGTTTATTAAGTATTTAACAATGGGAAATCTTATTTCGTTATTTAGGACGGTAAAATTAGTGCCATTTCTGGCATTTTGCGGAAACCCTCTCATGTTGGTGGCTACTGCTTGATATACATAGTTCTCTTCTTTGTCAATTTCTACGCTTTGGTCGAACCTATTCTCTGGGTTTAGTGAGTACCAATTATCGACTCCTCCTAGGTAGTAAATGAGTTTGCTTTTGCCGAAAGAGGAGCTGGCGGCAAGGCGAGATGCAAAAGTTAAGCTACGGTGTATTTTTTTGTACCATCGAAAATCAACTCCTGTAACGAACATATTTGTATATTTTTGGTCGGCTTCTTGGTAAAACTCAAAAAATACCTTTCCTCTAAGCCCTTCGTGGAGGTTCAATGATGGTTTTATAGTGTTATCAAAAATATATTCGCCTTTAATGCCTGTAAAAAACTGGTGCCAGTCGTCGGTTGTTAATGTTGTAAATTCACTGGTTAGGATTACATTTTTATCGTACCTTGCACTGGTTGTTAACCGCAAGGAAGCTACTTGGCTTAGAGGGTATTTTAGGATATATAATAATTCGTCGGAGTATAATTTGCCTTTTATGGCGTTGCCAAAGCGTTGGCTTTTGAGTATTTGTTTGTGATAGATGAGCTGTTTATCGAGCCTTTTTTTTAGATTTTCGACACTTAAAAGGTACTCGTAGCTATTGAAAATACTCCCCATTCGGAAACCGCCTGTAATTTTATAGTCTTCAAATAAGTCCGTAATCCCGAGTTTAAAGAATAGGCTGGGGCTATTATTAAAGTAAAAAGCACTGCCTGTAAATACTTGGTAAGAGGCATTAAGGTAGCCAATATCTAGCTGCTGTGTGAGCCGGTCTATATAAAAGTGGGTGAGGTAGTTACGCTGTAATATTTCCTCTACTTTGAGGCTTATTTCAGGTACAGAATCTGTGATAGGGTAGAGCTTATAGTAAGCACTTTTGCTGTCTTTTTCAAAGGTATAATTATTAATATCTACAAGGATTTTATCGGGGTGTATTAGTTGCTCTGTGGGTTTTTCCTTGAGGCTCTCTAGCCGAAGTTGCTCTGCTTTATCGTCTTTTATTTTTTGTAGCCTATCTTTTTCGGCTTGTTTGAGCTGTAAATTTTTCTTTATAATATAAGGTGTCATAAATTTTTCTCCGCCGGGTTTTTCGCCAGGAGAAAAACGGTTTTGATAGATGTAGCTTTGCCCATTTTTACGCATTACATCGTAAAAAAGCTGTTGAGATTGCCCAAAATCATATTTTTCTATATTTTGAGAGTAGTTTGTAATTGGCTGTGTTGTTGAGTAGTAGCGATAATGTACTGCCGTATCGATATAGCTTATTGTGCTATCGTACTGGATAATTTGCCGATTATCAATGCCATTTTTATTGCTTAAACTTATAAATTTATTGTTGGTTATTTTTACAGGGTACTTTTCGTCTGCATTTGCGGTGTTTGTTATTCGCTCTAAGTGTTTTGATTTTAGTTTGTAATTATACATGAATAAATCGTAGGTTTCTCGCACAGGCGTATTACGTTTTGCATCATAAATAGAGTCGTTAATTCGGTTAGATGAAAAGAGTATTTTATCTGCATTCTGCACCCAAACAGGGTTAAAATCATCGGCCAAATCGCTAGTTATATTTTCGCTTGTGCCAGCAGTTAGGCTCATTACAAAGATATCCGTCTGGTTATTTTGTACGCCAGATATGGCGAGCATCATGCCGTTGGGGGAGTAATCGAAGGACAAGACCTTTCGGAAATGCAATAAAGAGCGTTTTTTTCGCTGTTTTGTTTTAATAAAATAGGAATACAATTGCACATCTCCCTTTTCTTCCATAATAAAAGAAAGTATTTCGCCATTAGGATGCCAGCCCAAAACGGGGTAACTAAAATCGGTAATTTGTTCAATTTTATTTCCAGAGCGGTATATTTTTTTCTTTTTCTGTGTTTTTGTATCGTAAATCCAGATTTTAGTTTTTCCTTTTTCGTTGGTAACGTAGGCGATATACTGCCCGTTTGGCGAAGATTTTACTTGCTGTAAAGCCCGTTGCCTCCGGGCTTTGATAACGATGTCATTTTCATTAGGCAGTACGCCTTTTTCTAGTGCATTCTTAAACTGTTTATCAAAAAAAAGGGTCCATTCTGGCGTAATTTCCTTTACAGTACTACCCAAAACGTACAAGAACCCATTGTCGGCACTGCGGTTTACTCGGGTGAGGTAAACGATATTTGGGATAACGTCTTTGCCGTAAGTTTGTGCAGTAAAATACCAAAGCGAATGCCCAGCAGTTTTGGCATCATCACGGTTTAGGTGGTTAAATTGTTCATAGCGTCCGCTCTGAAAGCCCTCTTTTACTTTGTTCTCGATTTCGGTATTCCACTCTTGCGAAATATAGTCGGTAAGCCCTTCGGTAAACCACTCGGGGATAACCATAAGCGAGGAGTTGGTTAGCCGTTGACGATAACTGCCACCGTATAAAATCTCGTTGATAATAACTTCGGCAATGGCTTTTGTTACTTGCTGTTCGAGTTTTTTTTCGCTGCCTTCATAATAAATAAATACTTTATTGCGGATTATCCGGGTAACGCCACCTGTATTACTCTCTTCATTATCAGGATTATACCCGATGTTACTTTGCCTAAAATCCGACATGGAGTTATAGCACAAGAAAATAATTCTTTTGCTAATGGTGTGGGCAAAATAGTTTTCGAGTGCTGCTACTTTTTTGTCGGCAATTGTGGCTACTCTTTCAGAAAGCCCTTTGCCTTCTTCATAAAAATAAGTGTCAAATTTATCGTATCGGTAGTACCGCCAAAAGAAATTGCCGTATTGCACCCTGTTTTTACCAAAAGTCATTTGATGCCCATTGTAAAATTGTGCTTGGGTAGGGCTATTGAAAAGCATTACAAAAAGAAAAATTGCAGTTGCTTTTAAAAATATATTGCTAAAATGTTGTACCATTATTGTGGATAGAAATTGGTAAAGAAAAGTAGAAAATTCTAAAAAGTGCATCTAATTTCGCCTCTAAATTGCCCACTTTATTTTAAGATGCAAGTTACCATTTCTTTTTTAGAAATAAAATTTGAATATTGGTAAGCTTAAAAGCAAATCCTATAATAATGCGATTTTAGTTTTGCCATAAAATGCCTTAGTATAAGTGTGGGCTGGTCGAGCCAAGAATAACGGACTATTAAGAGGATTTAAAAATCAACCCCCATAGCAATAAATTCAAACCGTTTTTTTACTGCTTTTGTTGGGATATGGTTGTACCGCATACCAAGCTCAATAGGGAATGAAAAACGAAGAACGTGAAATTCGGCAAAAAATTCGAGCCCAGGAGTAGCTACCATCTGTGGGGCGGAAAAACCATTGGAAGCAGCACTAGTACTTATATCGTAAAACAAACTGCCCCTGAAACGTTTGATATACAAAAGCGAGCCAATATTAAAATCGGGGTACCAAATAGGAAATACATAATCGGCAGAGAGTAGCGAAATTTCGTCGGAAAATTGTTTGGTGTAGCCCCGTGCTACTGGTACATTGCCCGAAAAATAGTAGTAGCCTTTTACACCTGGGTGATAATCCCGCTGTTTTTCGTAGGCGACCCGCAAGCGAATGGAGTGGTTTTTAATTAGCCCAGGTAAATAGCCAGTAGCATAAGCCGAAAGGATACTGCCCTTTATAGTAGGGACAAGAGGTGCAGTTCTATATTTTAAATGGGCAGAATACCCAAAGCGAGGGAAAATATCCCGCAAGGCACGTTTTTGTTGGTGGTAATAGGCAAAGCCTACCCCAAAAACAGAAAATGGAGCATTGCCATAGGAATTGTAAAGCCTAAATACCTTATCCTCTGCCATTGTTAAACTATATGCAGTGCTTAGTACCATTCGCTTGGAAACGGTATTTGTCGAGAAATTTAAAGGCACACGCACACCTGCTACAAGGGCGTTTTCTTGCCAAAATTGAGCAATTGAATCATTGGCACTATTAAAATAAAAGCTACGCCTACCTTGGCGTGTGAGTGCAAGGTTGAATACAGGAAAGTATTTAGAGAAGGTTAATTCCGCCGTATTTTTCCATGTTTTTTCGGTATTATTATAGGTGCTGCTCAATTCGGCGGCAACTGTATTGAGCAAATTATTGCCAATGAGCGAAAAACGGACTTTATTAAGGCTAGGTATTACCCCCCAACTATGGGTTTTGAAACCATTAAAACGCTTGTATTTTGTAACTTTAAAATCTTCATGGGTAAGCAAGTTAGTATCAAGTAGGTTGCCTGTGTTTTCTTGATGAACCAAGTGGGAGTAAGTATCCACCTCGTAGTTTTTTACGCCAGATAATTTAGCCCAAGTACTGGGTATAAGTTTAGTTTGGGCAATATTGTAGCCATTTTCAGAATAGTCCTGAAAAACCATATTCTCCTGATTTACAGCAGGGTTATATGCCCCAAAATGACGAGATGTAATTTGAAATCGTGCTTTACTTTCAATATCTACAGCGTAAATATTCCCGATGCCGTTATACGGCGAGTTGTAAATGATGTATGCTTTCCAGAACACAGGGCGTGAAATATTTTCAAATGTTGGGGCTAAAATAGTTGTAGTTGTTTTTGATTTCAGATGGTATATTTTTAGGGCAGTACCTGCATTGCCAGAACTTGTAAAAACAATCCTATCGCCATCAGGCGACCAGCTAGGGGTACGGAAAAAAGCATTGTTTTTGGCCAGCACTTCTTGCAGAATTTTGCCCTTTAAATCCATAATTACAAGCGAGGCTTGTAAATTTGTGCCAAATTTTATGGCCGCTACCAACTGCCCATCTGGCGAAAGGGCAGGAGCAAAAAATTTGCCCTTTTGGGTGATAGTAATTGCTTTGCCCTTGGAAATATCATAAATGGAGACCTCCGAAAAATCTCGGCTACCCCAGCGTATATCTGGGTTTGCTTTTGCAAAAGCAATTTTTCCACCCTGCGGATTGCCCAACACTTGCCGATACGAAATGCCCAGTAATTTTTCATCACCATTCTTAAAGAGTTGTACTAGTTGGGGCTGGTCGCTTAGCGAGGTTTTTATACAAATGATGCTTCCATCGGCCAAAAATTTGGGCTCGGAATAGCTGGTATAGGATTTTTTCTTTTTTTTGTTTATAATTACGGCATCAGTTGCTATTATTTTAGCATTTTTAATTTGCCAAAGCGAGTCGTATTCTGCCATTGTTTCATCGTACATTTGGCGCGTATTTTTGCCCGATTTCTTTTTTAGACTTCGAGAAAAGGCGTAAGGCCATACAGAAACAAAAGAGGTTCTGGTTAAGGTATTTGCCCAAATATCTTTACCATAATTTTGCCTTGCATGAGATGTTATTAGGTAGCCAAGAGGGTAGCGATTGGGCACGTAATCTTTGTACGAACCAAAGCGGGCTTTATCATATTTATAGGTTGTGCCTGAAAGCATTTTTGTGCGAATTGACATTGTAAAAGCAGGCAGCCGCCCCCTACCTTGTTGGCTCATAGCGGTTTCTGTGCAAACGGCATCACCCTCAAGAAACCAACCCGGGACAGAGTACAAGCCTACTGCCCAGCCATAATCTCCCCACAAAAAGTGCATCAAGTGCGTTAAATTCCTATCCAAGGAGGAGTATTGTGCAATATGCCTGTATTCATGCACCGCAAGTAGCGATAACCAATCCTGGCTACCCAGCCGGTTGGCCTCTTGCAAAGGCGTAGCATACCATACCGAACGGTAGGGAGCAAGTGCTGCATAGCCATTGGAAATGGTGGTTTGGTTATATAAAATAATGGGTAAGCTAGACATTGTACCGCCTGTTGTGTTGCTTTCGTATTGGTGCAGTAGCTCAACCCTTTTGGCCACCTTTTGGGCTTGGCTTTCAATCCCTTGCGGGAAAATAATGGTTGCATTTTTGGTTTTAATTTGATTCCATTTTAAACTCGATGGGTTTTGTTGCCCATAAACTGAAAATGAAAGCAGTAAGAGAATAGATACAAATGTACTTTTCATATAATTAATTGGTATTGGTAAAAGGGGGGTTAAAAATCAATGCCATAGACTTTAAAAACTGTTTTTTTTTCTTTGTGGTAGTTGCCATTTAAGTCAAAATGCCAATCCCATTGGGCAGAAAAGTTCGCTTTTGGCAAATTGGCAAACACTAGCTTTTTTGTTGCCGTTTCCGAATTGTCAAAAGGGCTGCTTATTTCAATAAAATCTGTGCATAAGCAAGATTGCCCTACGGGCATAGTGTTAATGTGCTGCTGCTGAATGGATTTGCGAAACGCATCAAGCTCATTTTTAGAGTAGAGCTTAAATGGGCTGAGGTACTCTATTAATAAAATATCCAGCTGGTTGAGCATATTTACCGAAACGCAAAAATCTATACTTAGCCCTTTGGCTAGCCCAAAATTTTCCCAAGAAGGTAATAGGCTCAATAAATTTATTTTCCCTGTTTTCTTGAAATTTCGGCTAGCAAGATACAAATTTTTAGCAATACCTGTAATATCAGTTTCAATAAAATGGAGGTTTTTAGAGTGCCTATATTTATGCTTAATTTGCTCAGGGTGAACAATATCTACAAAATAAATAGTATCGAAAATAGTAAGCAATTCATCTGCCGGGACATCAAGCAGCCAACCTGTACCTAAAATTACTGCAGTACCTTTGCGTTTTGTTGCTGCCGATTTTAAGATAAATTGTTTTGTGTTTTCTAGGTGCTTTGCCCAATTGTTTTTCTCCACCAAATAGCGTTTCATAATGCCTTGGCTATCGGTTTTAAAACCCATTTTTTTATATATCGAAAAAGCGGAACGTTTAAACACTTATTTTTTAGGTTTTTTAAATTTAATATTGCAATTTTGCCTTACTACTAATTTTAGTGCTACAAATTAAACAATTAAAACAGTTTATGAAAAAAATAATTTCCTTCATAGTTATAACCCATTTTATTTTATCAAGTAGTTTTGCTCAAAAAAAAGTTACAATTACTGGGCAAGTTAATAATAATTCTGGCTATACCTCTGTGTACCTGGATAATGTACTCGACGAAAGCCAAGTAGCCTCCTCTGCAATCGACACCAAAGGCAACTTTAAGCTCGAAGTTGAAATCAAAAAATCTGATTTTTTTAAAATAAAGTTTGATAAAAATAATTTTATATTCCTCCTGCCCGAACCTGGTGAGAAAATTTCGATTATAGTCGATTTGCAAACTATACACTTGCCACAAATAAAAGGCTCGCCCAACTCGGAGCTACTCTATGCCTTCTTGAAAAAAAGTAATGACTACGATGCCGAAATTGAAGCCCAAACTACAAGAATAAATGCACAAAAAAAAGAAGCCATTAGGCAAATGGTAACCAAAAATCCCAGCTCATTGTCCTGCTTGTTTTTTATACAAGAACTTGATATTGAGGAAGATTACGCTACCTACAAAAGACTTGCCGAAGGCTTAAAAACACACCAAGGCAACGCCCTTGCCGACGAGCTAATACAGAAGGTGAAAAGTGCATCATTGCTAACTGTGGGCAAGGCAGTGCCTGAAATTGCATTGCCAACACCTGAAGGCAAAATTGTAAAACTCTCCTCGCTAAAAGGGAATTATGTATTAATTGATTTTTGGGCATCGTGGTGCGGCCCTTGCCGAAAAGAAAGCCCTGAAATGGTACGGATATACAACAAATATCACAAAAAAGGCTTTGAAATTTATAGCGTTTCCTTGGATAAAAAAAAAAGCAGCTGGATAAAGGCAATTCAAAAAGACCAACTGGCTGCTTGGACACATGTAAGCGACCTAAAATACTGGCAGTCAGCCGCCGCACAAGCATATAATGTAAATTCAATACCGTTTACTGTACTTATCGATAAAAACGGAAAGTTAATAGCCAAAGGCCTACAAGGAGCAGCTTTGGAGAATAAATTAGCCGAAATTTTGAAGTGAAATTATAAAAAACAATACTCATCAAATAAAAAATAAGAAATGATAAATAAACTAAGTAACCCAGCTTTAAAATCGTGGATTTCTGTACCCAAAAACTCGGATTTCCCTATCCAGAATATCCCTTTCGGGATTTTTAAAACTGCCGATAAATCGCCTCGGGCAGCTACAATTATTGGCACTACGGTAATTGATTTACAAAGGCTTGCAGAAAAAGGATATTTCTCTGATATTGAGGGTTTTATAGAGAGTGTCTTTTCACAATCCACACTAAATGATTTTATTGGTTTGGGAAAAAAAATAACCCACCCTGTACGCATAAAATTATCACGCCTTTTTCTTGAAAATTCTGCCGAAAAGGCAAACATCGAAAACGCAAAAGCACTACATAGCCTAGCAGAAGTAGAGTTGCTTTTGCCCGTCAGTATTGGTGATTATACCGATTTTTATTCTAGCATAGAACATGCCACAAACTTAGGAAAAATGTTTCGGGACCCAACAAAAGCCCTATTGCCCAACTGGAAACACATACCCGTTGGTTACCACGGGCGAAGCTCCTCCATTGTTGTGTCGGGTACAAATATAAAGCGGCCTTATGGGCAAACTTTACCAAAAGGCAGCGACACTCCTGTTTTTGGTCAATCAAAACGGTTTGATTTTGAGCTAGAAATGGCCTATATTATTGGTAAAAAATCAAATCTAGGTGAGCCTATTTCTGTGGCCGATGCCGAAGAGCATATTTTTGGCAAAGTCGTTTTTAACGACTTATCGGCAAGGGATATTCAGAAGTGGGAGTACGTACCATTAGGCCCTTTTTTAGGGAAAAATTTTGGCTCTGTAATTTCGCCTTGAATTGTAACTTTGGAAGCCCTAAACCCTTTCAGAGTAGCCGGTCCCGTGCAGGACGACCCTGAAGTTTTTGAGTATCTTAAATATGAAGGCACTCGAAATTTTGATATAAAACTAGATGTTTTTTTACAGCCCGAAAATTGCAAAGCTACTTGTATAAGCCAATCCAATTTTAAATACATGTACTGGAATATGCCACAACAACTGGCACACCATACTGTAAACGGTTGTAATATTAACCCTGGCGATATGATGGCCTCTGGCACAATTAGTGGCAAAGACGAAAAGTCTTACGGCTCGCTAATTGAGATGACTTGGGGCGGCACAAAAACATTAAAATTGGACTGTGGAAATGAGCGTAAATTTGCTCAAGATGGAGATACAATTATCATGCGTGGCTATTGCCAAAATGAGGAGTTAAGAATTGGTTTTGGGGACTGTGTTACTAAGGTGCTACCAGCAAATAAGTAAAGTGAATATGGTGGTACAACTAGGCAAAAAAAGAGCAAAATAGTGCTCTTTTTTTTGCTTTTTAGACTACACGCAGCTATAAATAGCCCCAATATAAGGGCTTAAAACTTTCGATATTTACCTGCATAGCCTTTTTTGAAAGGCTTTTTGTCTGCTCTTTTTAGCTGCTGTTGTTTTTGTTGCTCTGTTCTGGCAAATAATTTTTCGACCAAATCGTTGCGTTGCATTTTTTTTAGCTGCGATTTAATCCGCCCGTGATATTCTCTTTTGTGCCAAAAGAAAAACATTCTTTGATTTAGTTTTTCCTCCTTGCTGCGTGGCGTGTACATGGGGAGTAGTGTATATGGGTGAAATCCTGAATAGAAAATAACGGTAGCCACGGTCATTGGTGTCGGTGTAAAATCTTGAACTTGCTCTAACTTAAACTCGAGTGCCTTTGTTTCGGCAGCCAATTCTGCCATAGCAGTATCTGTGCTGCCGGGGTGGCTCGAAATAAAGTAGGGAATAAGCTGCTGTTTCATGCCTGTTTCGCTATTTATTTTATCGAAAAGCGATTTAAACTTATAAAAAAGGGAAAAAGAAGGCTTACGCATTACTTTTAGCACCTTGTCGGAAGTGTGTTCGGGGGCAATTTTCAGTCGCCCAGAAACATGATTTTTTATTAATTCCTCGGCATATTCTTTGTGGTTGCCTGTAATTTCGCCCTCTCTATTAATAAGCATATCGTAGCGAACCCCACTACCAATAAATGCTTTTTTAACGCCTTCCATGTCGTTTACTTTTTTGTAAATTTGAGTAAGTGCCGAGTGGTCGGTATTTAGGTTAGCACATATTTTGGGGTGTATGCACGATGGGCGTTTACAGGGTTCACAGAGGGATAAATCTGTCCCTTTCATTTTATACATATTTGCCGAGGGGCCTCCAATATCGGAAAGGTAGCCTTTAAAATCGGGCATTTGGGTAACTTGCTTTACCTCTTTAAGTATTGATTTTTCGGAACGGCTAGTAATAAATTTCCCTTGGTGTGCTGATATTGTGCAAAAACTACAGCCCCCGAAACAGCCTCTGTGCGTATTTACCGAAAATTTTATCATTTCGTAGGCTGGGATTGCTCCTCTTTTTCTGTATTTAGGGTGTGGCATTCGTGTATATGGCAGGTCATATACTTTATCGCTTTCTTTTTCCGTTGACGTTTTTCTTGGTGGATTTATTATGATTGTTTTATCAAAAATGTCTTGCGTTAGTGTTTTGGCATGAATCTTGTTACTCTCGGTTTCAATGTGTTTAAAGTTGTCGGCAAATTTTTTCTTGTCTTTTAAACATTCAGAGTGAGAAAACAGCGGGTATGTTTCCGATTTTTTACCTGCTGTTTTTTTCCCTTTTTCTACAATTACAGCCGTTTGCGGGATATTTAATAAGGTTTCCACTCTCACTCCTCTGTCCAGCAGTTTTGCAATTTCGACAATCGTTTTTTCCCCGTGTCCATAAGCAAGTAAATCTGCTCCTGTGTCGTGTAAAATACTCGGTTTCAGCTCGTCTTTCCAGTAATCATAATGGGTAAGCCGGCGTAGTGAGGCTTCTATTCCCCCAATAATTAGTGGTGTTTCAGGGAAGAAATCTTTTAGGATTTTTGAGTAAACAGTTGTGGCATAGTCAGGGCGAAACCCTGCTTTTCCGTCTGGAGTGTAGGCATCATTAGCCCTCAAACGGCGTGCCGCCGTATAGTGGTTTACCATGGAATCCATATTACCAGCTGTAACACCAAAGAATAGGCGAGGTGTACCTAATTTTTTAAAATCTCGCAAATCGTCTTGCCAGTTGGGTTGTGGTACAATTGCGACTCTAAACCCTTCGTTTTCAAGCACTCTGCCAATAACTGCTGCACCAAATGCAGGGTGGTCCACGTAAGCATCTCCGCTAAAAATTATTATATCAAGTTCTTCCCAGCCCCTGCGTTTTACTTCTTTTAAGGTGGTGGGTAGCCAATTATCTAAATTATACATTTTTTAATTTAAGTGTGATTGTGTAAGGCTAAAAAAGATGCCCTCCGTTCTGGAGGATTTTAATTGTGGCTATAAGCTATTTATTTCACTTTTAGTTAGCCCTATGTTATTTCCTGCATTAATGAAAGTTCCATTCCTTTTGCTTTCATTTTAATTGCCACTTTTAATTGGGTTTTTCTCTGGCCTTGTTCAACGGCCTCTTCTCTTACTGTATCAATTGAGTTTTTAATAGCTCGGTAGCAATAGCGTCCTAAACGTTTTTTTAAGAATAAAAAAGGAAGGGTAATTTTTCCTCAAAATAATTAACTTTGAGGTTGAACCAAAGCAAACCCTTTCTTATGACAAATATAAACTTATTTTTTCAAATACTAAGCAAATTAGACAAATCAATTTTCAAAAAACTTGTAAAAGAGAACCAAACCGACGAACATCAAAAAGGGTTTAACTCTTGGACACATTTAATTTCGATGCTTTTCGGACAATTTGCAAATAGCAAATCTAAATCAGCTTGGGGTAAGTAAAGCTCCTTCTAAATCAAGTATCAGCTATCTGAATAAACGGCGGGACTGGACATTATTCAGAGGTTACTATTATGAGCTATCAAAACATTTAGGACAGCATTGAAGCCAGATTATTTAATCTGGCTTTTAAATGGGTTTTGCAATACAGCGTATATTTTAGTCAATTATTGTAATAAGAAAATTTAAATTATAACTTTGTTTAAAATAGTAACGATAAGTAATAAAAAAATCAGCGAAAGCTGAATTATATAGATATGGATTTTCTTTTTAGTACGGCATTTAAAGTTAGGGATTATGAATGCGATTTGCAGGGTATTGTAAATAATTCGGTGTATCTTAATTATTTTGAGCATACTCGCCATGAGTTTTTGAAGCACATTGGGTTTGATTTTGCGAGGCTGCATAAAGAGCAGATAGACCCCGTTGTTTACAGGGCAGAGCTTGATTATAAATTGCCTCTAAAAAGTGGCGATGAATTTTTAAGCACAATTAATATTGAGCCAAAAGGGCATTTGAAATTAATTTTTGACCAGAAAATCTTTCGGAAAAAAGATGGTAAACTGATGATGCAGGGGCTTATAACGGCAGTAATTCTTAAAAATGGTAAGCCCATTAGACCAACGCTATTTACTGAGCGGTTTTAGTGTCTATTTTGTGTTAAAGTATCCCAAAATTTTTATTCATAATTTCGTGGTGTGTATTTATTTTTGCTCCTAATCGGCTTAGGATAGAGTACATTCCAAAGTAGGTGCGATTGAGGTAAATAGCATCTTTTACACCACGGGCAGCATTTGCATTTTTAAGCGTTTTGTTGTGTTTGTATTTTTCGCCAAGTTCAAACATAGCCTCTAGTATTTTTGAGTTGCCGAAATCAAAATAACCTGTTTTAAAAGGTTTTCGTACAATTTCGACAAGGTCGTCGAACATTTTTATAAAGAGTTCTCTTTCTTGGGGCGTATCCTTTTCAATAATCATATTCATATTTTTATAAATCTGATTAATTTCTTCCCTGTCCTTTTTGGGGTTCAAAAGTACAATCTTAAAGTAGGGTTCGTATAAATAATGGGGGATTTCTTTAACGGCCCCAAAATCAATAACGCAAAGTTTATTTTCGGGCGTAATTATAAAATTTCCGGCATGTGGGTCGGCATGAAACTTTTTCATTTTGTGCATTTGGAAACTATAAAAATCCCAAATGGCCTGCCCTATTTTATTTCTTACTTCTTGTGGTTGGCTGGCTTTTGTAAATTTATCGAGCAGTGTGCCTTCTATCCACTCCATGGTAATTATCTTTTTGCTCGAAAATTTGGGGTAGTATTTTGGGAAACGTAAATTTTCGATATGCTGGCAGGCTTCGCTTATTTCTATGGAACGTTGTAGTTCGCCCCTGTAATCGGTTTCTAATTTTAGCATATTTTCTACCTCCGAGGCGAAATAGTTTAGCTCTTCTTTGTTCATTTTCAGGAGCTTTACCGCTAGTGGCTTTACCATTTTTATATCTGCCTCTAGGCTATCTGCCACGCCAGGATATTGTATTTTTACTGCCAGTTTTTTGCCCTTTAATTGGGCAATATGTACCTGCCCAATGGAGGCTGCATTTTCCGCATTTTTTTTAAACTTATCAAAAATTTCTTTGGGCGATTTACCAAATTCTTTGCGGAAAGTTTTTACAATAAGCTGGTACGAAAGGGGAGTGGCAGAGTATTGTGCCATCGAAAATTGCTCGGTATAGGCTTGCGGAAGGGCATCATTCATACTCATCATTTGGGCAATTTTTAAAGCTCCGCCTTTTAGTTCGCTTAGTGCTTCGTAAATGTCCTCGGCATTGTCTTTATCTAGCTGTTTTCTATCCGTTTTTTTAAAGATATTTTTAGAGTAATGTTTGGCATAATTGCCCGATACTTTTATGCCTGTGCCTATAAGTTTTGCTGCTCGGTGTATTTTTTTTGTTGGGATTTTTTTGTACTCTTTCATCTAATAAATTTAGGGTTTAGAAGGTGGTGTACCTTCGCTTTTCAAAATGTAAATCTAAGGATTAAATCTGTAATAATTAAGAGTTCAGCCCTTATTTTGTTTTAAAAAAGTAAAAACTTATAAAATTGTATAAGGTTTTGTGTTGCAAGAAAAGGGGGAAATAAATTTGGAATTGTCAAAACCTAGTTTTGTAAAGTTTATCTTACATAGTGCTAATCATTCTAAACTACTAAATTATAGGATTTTAACATTTTAAAAAGAGCTATTTTTCTAATTACTAACAGTTTAACAGTTGTTGATGTTTTTAATAAAAGTAAAAGCCTGAAAATTAGGAAAATATATAATTTTTAGAAAAAAGTTCTAAAAAAGATTTTGTTAGAACAATTTTTTTTCTAATCTTTACCAATGGAAACATACCCTTAATATAATATTTTATTACAGCGTTACGGAAATCCGGGAACATTTCCCTAACAAAGTATTAAAGACAACTTTAGACACAATATGAGAGAGAGTCATGAGGTTGTGTGGAATAACTGTCTGCGAATTATCAAAGACATTATTCCGCCAACGAGTTACAACACGTGGTTTCGCCCAGTTAAATCAAGTAAACTGGAAAGAAACGTACTTACAATTTCCGTGCCAAGCACGTTTTTTTACGAGTACCTTGAAGAGCATTTTTTAGATTTGCTCAAAAAGGTAGTCCGGAAAGAACTTGGAGTAAACGCCCGCCTAGAGTATAGCATTATTGTTGATAACTCTAAGCAGGCACGGTCTCGGCAAACGGTTCAGTATCCCGCAGGGAATGGTACAAAGATGCAAAATCGTCCCGTTAATGTGGCCATTAACAAAGAAGATGTGAAAAATCCATTTGTTATCCCAGGCATTCAGAAACTCAACATAAACCCACAGCTTAACCTGAACTATAATTTTGAAAATTATATTCAAGGCGACTGTAACCAATTGGGGCGTTCGGCAGGTTTGGCAGTAGCCGCAAACCCTGGCGGAACAGCCTTTAACCCGCTTTTTCTTTATGGAGAATCTGGTATGGGAAAAACCCATTTGTCGCAAGCCATTGGGATAGAAATTAAAGAAAAAAGTCCTGAAAAAGTAGTCCTTTACGTCTCGGCTAATAAATTTCAGACACAGTTTACCGAAGCCGCTCGCAACAACAACCGCAACGATTTTATGCACTTTTACCAAATGATTGATGTGCTTATTATTGACGATGTACACGAATTTGCAGGCAAAAATGGAACGCAAGATACATTTTTCCACATATTTAACACTTACACCAAAGCGGAAAACAACTCATTTTAACCTCTGACCGTCCACCCGCCGAGCTTACAGGCTTAACCAAACGCCTTATTTCGAGGTTTAAATGGGGGCTAACTGCCGAAATTTCTGAGCCCGATGAGGATACCCGAAAAGCAATTTTGAAGAAAAAAGCACAACTTGATGGGGTGAAATTATCAGATGAAATTATAAACTATCTGGCACAGCACCTTACCGGAAGTGTACGAGAGCTCGAAGGCACTCTTATCTCTTTGCTGGCACACGCCACACTTATGAAGCAAGAAATAACAATTACTACAGCTCATAATATGATTGGGAAACTGATTAAAAGGCGAAAAATTGAAATCTCAATCCCGGCAATTATAAAAGTAGTAAGTAGTTACTTTAACCTTACCCCCGAACTTTTACAAGCCAAAAGCAGGAAAAGAGAAATTGTACAGGCCAGGCAAATTGCCATTTATTTTTCTAAAAAAATGACCAATTATTCGCTCTCTGCCATTGGTGCCGAAATGGGCGGGAAAAACCACGCCACCGTATTACACTCTTTTAAAACTGTGAAAAATATGATGGATACTGATAAACAATTCAAAGCCCATGTTATTGAAATTGCAAAAGAATTAAATATGGCAGTTTAGGGTCTTCTTCAAAAGATAAGCCTATGAAAACAGACCTTTTAGAAATTCTAAAAATAGATAGCTCTCGACTTATTGCCGACATGGCCACAAAAGTTGTTGGAAAAGACAAGACCCTTTTTCAGCAACTTTTGTTGCTTATGAGAGCCGAAGATGCTCCAATAAACTGGCGTGCCGCCAGAGTGGTCGAACTTGTTACAAATAAACACCCCAGCCTATTTTCCCCTTTTGCCAACCCAATTGCAAAAGAATTTTCTACATACAAAACCGATGGCTTAAAACGCTCCTTAGCCAAAGTATTCAGGAAGCACTTAGCCCAACTTACCGAAGAAAATACTGCAAGATTAATTGGAACTTGCTTTGCTTACCTGACCTCTGGCAAAGAACCTGTGGCAGTAGAAGTAAACTGCATGCAGCTACTTTTCGATTTCACAAAATTACACCCAGAAATAGCCCCCGAGCTTAGAGCAACAATAGAATTACTGCTGCAAGAAAAAAGCAATTCCGCAGCCTTTTGCGGTAGAGCAAAGCAAATTTTGAGAAAGTTAGCTTGAACTTTTGGCACAACCAAAACTCAAATATTTACTTCCATTTTTCTTTCATAGTTTAAAATAAACTGTATTTTTGTAACTTAAAAACAAACGATTGCTCAAAAATCAAAATCATAAAAATGGCAAATTTAGAAACCACCTATTTAGGTCTGAAATTAAAAAATCCTATAATTGTAAGCAGTTCAGGATTAACAAACTCGGCAGATAAAATTAAAAAGTTAGAACAGGCCGGAGCGGGTGCGGTGGTTATGAAATCGCTTTTTGAAGAGCAAATTAACCACGAAGCCGGACGAATGATTGATGAGAGTGAGTACCCCGAAGCCGAAGAATATATTTATAATTATGTAAAGGAAAACTCGGTAAGCGAATACCTTAAAACAATAAAGGAAGCAAAAGCAGCCGTAAAAATACCGGTTATTGCAAGCATTAATTGTGCATCGGCAAAAGACTGGACTGGCTTTGCAAAGGAAATTCAAGAAGCCGGGGCTGATGCCTTGGAACTCAATATGCACATTATCCCAGTTACAAAATCTAGAGGCCCTGTGGAATTTGAGCAACTTTATTTCGACATAGTCGAAAAGGTAAAATCGCTTATTTCGATACCCGTGGCTGTGAAAATTAGCTACCATTTTTCTAATATTCTTAATTTTGTACATCAGCTCGAGGCCAGAAAGGTAGAGGGCGTTGTGCTTTTTAACCGTTTCTACGAGCCAGATATTAATATAGACACTCTGAAATTTAGCACCTCAAAAATATTCAGTACCCCCGATGATATTCGCCACTCTTTACGCTGGATTGGCATTTTGAACAGCTTTAAAAACAGAATTGAAGTGTCTGCAACCACGGGGATACACAGTGCCGAAGGAGTAATTAAAATGTTACTTGCTGGTGCAGAAACCACCCAAATATGTTCTATCCTTTACAAAAATGATATTAACGAAATTGGAGTCATTTTAGATGAGCTAACTAAATGGATGGACGAAAAAAGTTTTGAAAAAATTGGCGATTTTAGAGGATTGCTAAGTTACAAATCGACAAAACACCCAGCGGTTTACGAACGTGCACAATTTATGAAATATTTTTCTAAGGTGGAGTAGTAAAATTCCTTGAGTTTCCTTAATTTTTTTCAGAATATATTTATCCTCAAATTTAAGATAAGAGTTTTAAGGTCATCCTACATTTGAATATCAATGTTATTGTTTAAAAATCAGTTAGTTACATTGTTCGCAGGGCGGTTTATGTAGTATCTAAATCTAATACTTTAGATTTGCTTCGCAGAGGGTGTTGCTGTTCCCTGTCAAGTTGAGAATGACGGCAGTTGTTTAAGAACTGTAAATGAGTAAGTTACAGATGGTAAATAATATTTTTTAAGGAAACTTAAGTAAAATTCATATTTGCTAGCTAAAAAGACCAGCCTCAATAACATGTACAAGGGAGTGGATAATTTTGATGTGAATTTCTTGAATCCTATCGGCGTAGCCAAAATGCGGCACTCGCATTTCAATATCACAATATTGAGCTAATTTTCCGCCATCTTTACCCGTTAGTCCCACAACGAAAATGCCTTTGGATTTTGCCACTTGGGCTGCACGGAGCACATTTTCAGAGTTTCCGCTAGTGCTTATTGCCAACAAGGTATCGCCAGTTTGCCCCATAGTGGCAACGAACCGCTCGAAAATAGCCCCATAGCCATAATCGTTAGCCGCACAAGTTAAATAGCCAGCATCAGAAATAGCAATGGCAGGAATGCCCGGGCGGTTGCCCCGAAAGCGTCCAGTAAGTTCCTCGGCAAAGTGCATAGCATCGCTCATAGACCCCCCATTTCCGCAGGAAATTATTTTTCCCCCACTACGAATGGACCCTAGCATAATTTCGCCTGCTTTGGCTATAGCCAAAAAGTGTTTCTCATCGGAAGCGTATTTTTTGAGCAAATTACTGGCTTCAATAAAATTTTGTTTTATAATATCCATAGATTAAAAGTAAAGCAATATCGAAAACCAAGGCATAAAGTAAGAGGATTGGCAAATCTAAAAAAAATATCTAAAATTTATGAAAAATTGAAAGTGAAATCAGTCATATTTTCAAAAGAAATTATTAATTTAGTCCCAAAATTTTTAGAATATGATAAAAGGAACAATAAAGCAAGGCGAATACTTCGACTCGGTAACACTAATGATAGTGTCTAAAGAACTTAATAAAGTAGAGGGCGTAAACGACTCCTCGGCAATAATGGGTACTGGCGAAAACAAAGCCATACTTAAAATGGCCGGCCTATATGTCGAAGCATTTGACAAAGCCGACGATACAGATATGCTAATAAGCATAGATTCCGAGAATGAAACTGCTTATAAAAATGCCCTAGAACAACTTGATAAAGAGCTAGATGCAGTGCGTAATAAAAGCTCAGAAACAGGCGATTTTTCGCCCAAAAGTTTTGAAGGAGCAGTAGAAATTATGCCCGAAGCCAACCTTTCTTTAATTTCCGTTGCCGGAAAATATGCTAGCCAAGAAGCCCAAAAAGCACTGGACAATAACATGCACGTAATGATGTTTTCGGACAATGTAAGCGTTGCCGATGAGATTAATTTAAAAAATCAGGCCAAAGAAAAAGGACTATTAATGATGGGCCCAGATTGCGGTACAGCAATTATAAACGGTGTCCCACTAGCATTTGCAAATGTTACCACAAAAGGAAAAATTGGGCTTGTTGCCGCATCAGGAACTGGTTTGCAGGAAGTTAGCTCAATTATAACCAACCTAGGCGAAGGCATATCCCAAGCCATTGGCACAGGTGGGCGAGATGTAAAAGAGGAAGTCGGTGGCATTATGTTTATTGAAGCCTTAAAGGCATTGAATGCTGACCAGCAGACGGAAGTAATTGTACTGGTTTCCAAACCGCCACACATTTCTGTATTAGAAAAAATTGGCGAAGAGGTGAAGAAAATAACCAAGCCAGTAGTGGCTATATTTATAGGTGCAGATAAAAAAACAGTAGAAAAATCAGGAGCAATAGTAGCAGGAAATCTTGCCGAAGCTGCAAATATGGCCGTTGCAGCAGCCCGTGGCGAAAAATATACGCCTAAGCTAGCAACAGAACAGCTAGAAGAAACAGCTAAAAAAGCCGTTGAGAATAATTCAGGAAAATATTTACGGGGCTTATTTAGTGGCGGCACACTGTGCGATGAAACTCAACTATTACTTAAAGAAACTGTTGGCTATGTGTACAGCAACACCCCACTAAATCCTGATTTTCAGCTCAATTCAATTTGGCAGAGCCAAAAAAATACGATTCTGGACATGGGCGAAGACGAGTTTACAGCAGGTCGTCCGCACCCAATGATTGATTTTTCGCTCCGCATGAAACGCATTATTGAGGAGGCAAAAGACCCCGAAACAGCAATTATTCTGCTCGATGTTGTTTTGGGCTATGGTTCGCACCTTAACCCCGAAGAAGAACTAGTACCTGCTTTTGCAGAAGCCAAAAAAATAAACCCTAATGTGGCAATAATTTGCTCAATTACAGGCACTGACGGCGACCCACAGAATAGAGCAAAAGTAAAATCAGAACTGGAAAAAGCAGGAGCAATAATTTTGGCAAATAATGCAGAGGCAAGCACCGTTTGCGATATGATTTTAAAGCAATTATAGCTTACCCCATCGCAGAAAAAGGAGCTATAAGTTAAGGACTAATTAAAATTTATAGGCATGAAAACTTACCGCAAAATACCAAAGAAATTTTATGAAAATGAATTAGAAAGGCTACAAACAGAATTGGCAGCACTTCAACGTTGGATAAAACACAAAGGGCTAAAAGTGGTTGTCATTTTTGAGGGGAGAGATGCCGCAGGAAAGGGCGGTACTATAAAGCGAATAACACAACGCCTGAACCCCAGAATTTGTAGGGTAGTGGCACTAAATAAACCAACAGAAACAGAGCAAAGCCAATGGTATTTTCAACGCTATGTAAAGCACTTGCCTTCGGCTGGGGAAATGGTGCTTTTTGATAGGAGTTGGTACAACCGTGCTGGTGTAGAGCGAGTTATGGGGTTCTGTAATGATGAGGAATATTGGGAATTTCTTCGTTCTTGCCCCAATTTTGAGCGGATGCTTACTCGCTCGGGTATAATTTTGATAAAGTATTGGTTTTCCGTAAGCCCAGAGGAACAAGAAAGGCGTTTTCAAGAACGCAGAATAGACCCTGTAAAACGCTGGAAATTAAGCCCTATGGATATTGCTTCACGAGAAAAATGGGAGGACTACTCCAAGGCGAAAGATGAAATGTTTTCCTACACAGACACTAAAACTTGCCCGTGGTTTGTGGTTGAAGCAGATATTAAACGAAATGCACGCTTAAATTGTATAAACCATTTGCTTACACAAATCCCTTACGAAGAATTACCCGCTGTTGAAATTCATTTGCCAGAACGTAAAAAAGCAAAGGGCTATGTACGCCCACCGATAGATGAACAATCCTTTGTACCCTATTTATATCAGGATATTTTTGATGACGATAAAAGCAAGGAGAAATAAAATACCCGCCAAGTTCAAAATAAATATTAAAATGAAAACAACTTTTTTCTATACCTTTTTATGCCTAATTATTGCTGTGCAGGCAGATGCCCAAAAAGTTTATCCCCTTACAAGAAACGACTCGGCTTTGCTTGTACAATATGCTAACCAAGCAGAAGCCTACAAAATGCAAAATAAATTAAAAGAAGCCAGCGGCTTTTTGAATAATGCAGCAATGCTATATTGGAAACACAACCATTTTGATGGTGCCGAAAAAATGTATTTGGCCTCTTTGGCATTAAATAAAACCTTAGCAAATAAAAATGCTATTGCTATGATTAATAATAACTTAGCTATGATTTATGCTGATGAAAAAGACTATGAAAAATCCTTAACTTTCTTTGAGAAGACCTTATTGGCTAGGCGGGTAGCAAAAGAAAAAATAGGGATTATATCGGCACTAATCAACCAATCGGTAGTGCTAAATAAACTGGGGAATTACAAAAAATCAATAGAAAATCTTAGCGAAGCACTGGACTTTGCAAGAGAGATGAACGACCCCAAGCAAATGAGAAGTTGCTACGGTATGCTCTCGGAAACCTATCAAAAATCAGGAAATTTAAAAAAATCACTCTATTTTTATGATTATTTTAAAACCTTTAATGATATTGTAACCAATAAAAGAATAAAAAAAACAAAAAAAGAACTAGAAATCGAACGGCTAAGGGCAGAGCTTGCCGAAACCGAAACCGAAAAAAAACAGTTAGAGTTATTTAAAAAAGCCCATGAGTTAAAGAAAAAAGAAACCGAGCTTTTGGAGTCCAACTCCGAAATAGATAGTTTAGTTGTAAACCTTTCTAAAAAAGAACTGGCCTTAACAGTACTTAAAAATGAAGCCTTAATTAAAGAACTAAAAGCCCAGCAAGAAATTGCAAAAAAGGCAAAAACAATAAATAGAATCCTTTACTTCTCTGCATTCATTTTAATCCTTGTCATCGCACTTATTTATGCCTTCCTGCTAAAAAGAAATGCAAACAAAAAACTAGCCCATAAAAACGAGGAAATCTTACAGCGTAACGAAGAAATACTGCAACAGTCCGAAGAAATACAAACCCAAGCCGAAATATTAAAACAGGCCAACGATAAACTAAAAGACCTCGATAAAATGAAGCAAGGGCTTACAAGTATGCTTGTACACGACCTCAAAAATCCCCTTGGAAGCATCATTAACTTATCATCAAAAAAAGAAATTATAAATGCAGGAAATCAAATGCTACACATTGTAAACAATATGCTTGATGTGCAAAAATACGAAGACACTAAAATACCCTTAGAGTTAAAAAACGTCTTACTTACAACCGTTGTTGAGGCAGCCATGCAGCAGGTTAATTACTTGGCATTGTATAAAAATATTAGCCTTAAAAATAGAATAACCGAACAGCTATACTTAAAAATAGACCAAGAAATTACAATTCGAGTACTCGTAAATTTATTGACCAATGCCATTAAATATACCCACGAAAATGGCACCGTTAAAATTAATTTAGCAACGAAAAAAAACAATTCGGAATTAGTTTTTATTGAAGTCGCCGATAATGGTATTGGAATAAGCCCAGATAAAACCGCCCTAGTTTTTGAGAAATTTACACAAATTAATGCAAAAAAATCAGGAACTATCCGCTCAACAGGGCTTGGGCTAACCTTCTGTAAAATGGCAGTAGAAGCACACGGCGGCAAAATTAACGTGAAATCCGAACCCAACGTAAAAACAACCTTCACATTTAGCCTACCAAAAGGAGTGAGCATAAACACACAAAAAACAATAGATAAAACCGCCGAGCAAAAAGAGCAAAGCACCGAATTAAAACTCACAAAAGATGACTTAGCCTACCTTAGCGATTTTAAAAATCGCTTTGCAGAACACGAGGTATTTGAAGTTACCCAACTTAGAGAAATTGCCAGCGAAATAGACGCTAACTTTAGCCCACCAGTAAGCCAGTGGAAAGATAAAATGGAC
>CAMZKQ010000079.1 GCA_947311265.1 uncultured Chlorobiota bacterium
CAGACATCTTTTAGTGTAAATAATATCTGCCTTGTAAAAGGAAGACCTAAATTATTGACCCTAAAAGAGTTAATTCACTACTTTGTAGAGCACCGTTTTGATGTTGTTTATCGGCGTACAGAATACGAATTACGACAAGCTGAAAAAAGAGCTCATATCCTTGAAGGACTGATTATTGCACTGGACCATCTGGACGAAGTAATTAAGTTAATCCGAGCATCGAAAACACCAGAAGAAGCCCGGAATGGCTTGATGGAAAATTTTGAACTTAGCGAAATTCAGGCACGAGCCATTTTGGATATGCGTTTGCAAAAACTCACAGGGCTTGAGCGGGACAAACTCCGAGATGAGTATGCCGAACTCATGAAAATAATTAACCATTTAAAAGAAATACTCGCAGATAAAAACCTGCGTGCAGAAATTATCCGTGAAGAGCTCGTTGAAATGCGCGAAAAATACGGCGACGAACGCCGTTCGGAAATTCAATACTCCTCCGAAGAATTTAACCCCGAAGATTTTTATGCCGACGATGAAGTCGTAGTAACAATATCCAACTTAGGCTACATAAAACGGACTCCACTAACCGAGTTCAAAACTCAAAAACGGGGCGGCAAAGGCTCAAAAGGAAGCACCACTCGTGATGCCGATTTCTTACGCCATATGTACGTTGCCACCATGCACAATACCATGCTTTTCTTTACCGAAAAGGGGCGTTGCCTATGGCTAAAAGTCTATGAAATCCCGGAAGGGAGCAAGACCTCTAAGGGACGAGCAATACAAAATATTATAAGTATTGAGCCAGGAGATACTGTAAAAGCATATATGAACGTTCTTACTTTGAAAGACGAGGAGTACCTACAAAATAATTTCATTGTTTTGGCCACCAAACGTGGGACAATTAAGAAAACGCTACTTAAAGCCTACTCACGCCCTCGGCAAAATGGCATTAACGCCATAACCATTAAGGAAGGCGATATGCTAATTGCTGCTAAAATGACCTCTGGCAACGACCAAATTATGCTGGCCGCAAGAAATGGTAAAATGGTACGCTTCCCAGAAGCACAAGCACGACCACTAGGCAGAACAGCCGCTGGGGTACGGGGAATTAGAATAGGAGAGAATGATGAAGTTATCGGTATGATTTGTGTTGCCGAAGATAGCCTAGAAGATATCTTAGTCGTTTCTGCAAATGGGTATGGAAAACGCTCTAAATTAGATGATTACAGAATTACTAAAAGGGGTGGAAAAGGTGTAAAAACCTTAAATATCACAGAAAAAACAGGTGAACTTATTGCTATAAAAAGCGTTACCGATGATTCTGATTTAATGATAATTAATAAATCGGGTATCACAATTCGCCTTAATGTAGCCAATATGCGAGTTATGGGCAGGGCTACGCAAGGCGTTCGCCTTATTAATCTGAAAGGCACAGACTCTATAGCATCGGTGGCAAAAGTTACAAAAAGCGAGGGGGTAGAGGAAGAGGACAATATCGAAAATGCAGAAATTATTACTGATGAAAATGCAATTGAAACTTCCGAAACTACTGATACTGAAATTGATACAGATGAAAGTGATAAGGAATAAATTAAACTAAAGTAACTAAAAACGACTGGAAATGATTATTTGTATTTTATGAATAATCATTTCTAGAAATATAGAAAATCAATATTTACAAAAAAATTAAAACAGATGAAAAAACTAACATTAGCATTGGGCTTTGTCATTTTTTTAACAACCATTCAGGCACAAGAAGTGGTTACTTGGGAGGGCTTGAAAAAACGAAAAGCAAAGACCGATAAAAAAATTCAGAATCCGAAAAAAAATGTAAAATACAAAACTTGGGCAGAGCGGGGAAATACCTACTTTACAATTGCTACCTTTAATACACAAGGCCTCTACGAAGGGCTACCTGCAAAAGGCGGAGTGGCAAGTGCAGAATTTACTATAGGTAAACCTCAAACTATAAAAAGTGGAGGCGGTAAAGAAATATGGGTCTATCCGCACAAAGAATTGACCTTCCAAGGCGGCACTTTAAAAAGCTGGAAAGAAACTGAATTTATTGATAAAGAGGCCATTAAAAAAGCCGCTGAGGCTTACCTAAAAGCTGCTGAACTCGATACAAAGGGAAAATTTCAGAAAAAAACATCTACCAAAAATCAGGCGGCACAAATTAGAGGAGTGCTTATTAATAAAGGTGTAGATTTGTACACAAATAGCAACTATAAGCCAGCCTACAATTACCTGCAACTCGCAAAAAAAATGGGCGAATTTCCTAAGACTAAAACAGATACTGCCTATAAAAGCGATATGATTGAGTACTATTGTGGGATTATTGGTAAAGATGCCAAAATGTACGAAAAATCTCGAGTGCATTTTAAATCGTGCATCAAAAATAATTACCAACCTGCCACTTCTTACCACCACATGGCTGGCACTTGGTTGGAACAAGGCGATTCTGCAAAATATGAAGCCACAGTAAAAGAAGGCTTTGATAAATTCCCTGATAATGAGCAACTTGTGATTGATTTAATTAATTATTACATGGGCAAAGGCGAGTCTGAATCGGTAATCAAATTTTTAGATGTTGCGATAAAGAAAAACCCAGCTAATGCCTCTTATTACTCGGCAAAAGCTAGTATTTTTGACAATAAAGATGAGGACGCTTACACTGTGTACAGAGCAAAAAAAGAGGAGTATTTAAAGTTGAAAAAAGAAGCATTTAGAGCACGGAATAAAGCTAAATCGGTATTAGCACCTATCGAAAAGAAAAGAGATGCCGCACTTGCTGATGCTGAAAAACTTAAGCAAGATTATTTTGATACTTTTGCTAAAGCAGAGGCTTTATATAAACAAGCCATATCGGTAAAAGCTGATTTTTTCAATGCACTCTTTAACCTGGGGCGGCTCAATTATAAGATGAACGAGCGATACAGAAAAGAAGCTGATGACATTCCGTATAGTGCGGATAAAGATGGAAAGAAGAGCGGAGCACTTAAAGAAAAGGGCTTGAAGCACCTTAAAATTGCTGTAGACTACTTTGAAAAAGCACATAAATCTAATCCTAAGGATAAAAATACAGTCGAAATTTTGTCTAATTCATACAGAAAACTGAAAAATAAAGCTAAAGCAGACGAATATGCCGCTAAAGCAGCTACTTTAAACTAGGGGAGGGGTGGCTAAATTTCTAAACCCCTAAATTAGTATCTGAAACCTTTACTAAATAACTAAGACTCACAGGGTTTGCCTAGATATTTAAAAATTCAGAAAGAAATAACTGATTAAGAGAAAGAGAAGAGAAACAACTGTTTCTCTTCTCTTTAATAATCCTAATTAACATAATATTAATTATAAGGCAAATATTATCTATATAATTACCTCTTGTAAATTTTCGTCAAGCCATTGATATAGACATATTTATTGATTTATTAATTTATTTTTATTAGATACTAAAATGCTCTGAATTTTTTATAACTGAATAACTTAGGCAATATCTACTGCTAGCTAGATGACTTTTAAATAAAGTTATTATGTTAAATAGACAGTCGGTTTTACGCTAGTTAATAGTTTAAGCCAACGCCATAACTTAGATTATTTCTAATTCTAAGCTTTTTATCCACTCGCTCCCCCACTCCATCAAAATAGCCTTTATAAACCCTATTAGTAAAGAAATCATTACAAAAATTAGAAAAAG
>CAMZKQ010000080.1 GCA_947311265.1 uncultured Chlorobiota bacterium
ATTATGGTACTGATGATGATTCCGCTCGGCTGGTTAGGGGCATTGAGGGGGCATGGTATCGAAAACATGGTGATATCAATGCTTTCGGCATGGGGCATGGTGGCACTTTCTGGGGTGATTGTAAACGATGCTGTGGTTTTCTTGGCAAAGTACAACAGGTTATTAAAAAGTGGAAATAAAATTGAAACCGCAGTTTATAAAGCTGGTTTATCTCGTTTTCGCCCCATAGTTCTGACTACAATTACCACAGTTCTAGGGCTTTACCCTCTTATCTGGGAGGAGAGTTTCCAAGCTCAATTTATAATCCCTATGGCCATTGCTTTGGCCTATGGGGTTTTAATTGGCACAGCATTTATTCTCACCTTTTTCCCTGTACTTATCCTTTGCTGGAACGATATAAAACTGACTTGGCATCGCCTCTGGACTGGTCAATCAGCAGTAGCCGAAGATTTAGAAGTCGCTATTCAAAATCAAAAAAAAGAGGAGGCATAAATTAGCCTACAAAAAACAGGTTATATTTGTATCGAAAATACAACCTATTTTTCTAACTATTTATGCCCGCTTTTTCTTCAGCACTTTATAGGCATCATTATGCGAAGCACTGGCTCTGCCAGATGGGTCGTCATTGGCTTGCCATTTAGGTATCCACTTTTCAACCATTTTTGCAGCCGTTTTGCTGGGGTAAAACTGGGCAAAAGTTTGCCTTGCAAAATACGCCTCTTTTGTCGTGGGTGTATTGTGTGGAAATACTGCCTTTGCATTCTGCATTTGCCCATCAGAAATTTTGTTTTCGCAAAACTTTACAAGCTCATCAATCCAGCTGTACCCTACTCCATCGCTAAACTGCTCTTTTTGTCGCCATAGAATTTCTTGTGGTAGATATGGGTTTTGCTTATCGTCAAACGCACGGCGTAAGATTTCTTTTTCAGGCTTTCCTGCTTTATAATTCTGCTGTTTATCCTTGGCGGATATTTGCATGGTATAGTTCAAGAAATCCAAATCCAAAAAAGGCACTCTTGCCTCTAGCCCATGTGCCATTGTCGATTTATCGGCACGTAGGCAATCGGCCTTAGAAAGCCGCAATACACGGTCAATTGTTTCGGCTCGAAAAGCCGAATGGGAAGGGGCATTTTCAAAATAAAGGTAGCCTCCAAAAATTTCGTCTGCCCCTTCGCCAGAAAGTACGGCTTTAATGCCTGTTTTTACAATTTCTTTCGAGAGCAAAAACATGGGTGTTGATGCCCTAACTGTGGTAACATCATAACTTTCGATATGATAGATAATTTTTTCTAATTGGCTAATGCCTTCTTCGGGCGTAAAAATAATTTCGTGGTGGATAGTGCCTATGAAGTCTGCTGTTAATTTTGCGGCTGCTAAATCTGGCGAGCCTTTTAATCCTACCGAAAACGAATGCAATTTTTTCCCTTCTTTTTTCATCTCCCGTGCCGCAACTGCTGCCGCAAGGCTTGAGTCTAATCCGCCAGAAAGTAGTACGCCCAAAGGCACATCGCTCATCAATCGTTTTTTTACTGCGGCGGTAAATTTTGCTTTAATTTTGGATAAATCCGCAGGAATTTCGGGGGTATTTTTATCTGCCCAAGCGGGCTGGAAATAGTTTACAAATCCGCCTTCTGGCGTATAATAATTGCCGGGGGGGAATGTATTTACATCTTTACAAATATCAATTAGTGCTTTTACTTCCGATGCAAAATATAAGGTTTCATCTTCACCCTTTCCCCAATAGAGGGGCTTTACGCCGATTGGGTCCCTTGCAATCATGTAGGATTTTTCGCTGGCAACGGCGAAGGCAAAAACGCCGTCGAGCAGATGGCAAAATTTGGTGCCGTATTTTTCGTATAGCCGCACAATTATTTCGCTATCACAAGAGGTTCTAAACTTCTCATTTTCAAAATGTTCTAGGTGCAATTCTGCATGGTTATAAATTTCTCCATTATGAATTACATGTGCCGTTGTTTTGCCTTGTATGGGCTGCTTGCCTCCTTTGGTATCCATTATAGAGAGGCGTTCGTGGAACATTCCAAAGCCGCTTTTGCTAATATGCACGCCACACTCATCGGGGCCACGGTGTTGCATTTTTGAGGACAGTTTCTTTATTTGTTCTTCTTTTTTAACTCTTGATGTAAATAGTATTCCGCACATAATTGTTTATTTAATTTTAATTATTTTTCTTAAATATTTCTTGACAAAAATAGAGTAAGTGAAAAATAAAATCATTAAATAATCTAAATATGTTATAATTATTTCATTTTTAGTTTTAAATTCGTATTTATTTATGCTAATTTTTAAAAATTGTAAATATATGCCTGTTTTTTCGGATAAAAAGTTTCAAATTGATAGTTTGGATAAAAAGATACTATCGTACCTTACAAAAAATGCAAGAATCCCTTTTTTGGAGATTGCAAGAAATTGCAATATTTCGGGTGCTGCGGTGCATCAGCGGGTAAAACGCTTGGAGAGAATTGGGGTAATAAAAGGTTCTGAATTTATTGTAAGCCCAGAGAAAATGGGCTATTCGAGCTGTGTTTATATGGGTATTTTTTTGGCGAAAGCCAATCTTTACGAGCAGGCGGTTAAAAAACTCGAGGCTATTCCTGAAATTACAGAATGCCATTATACTACTGGCACGTACTCTATTTTTATAAAAGTGTATGCCCAAAATAATAGTCATCTTAAAGAAATCCTTACGGAAAAACTTCAAAAGATACCTGGAATTATGCGTACTGAAACGTTTATTTCTCTCGAAGAACGGTTCAGTAGGCAACTAGGTATTGAGAAGTAGTGTTTTAAAGTAAGTTCTATTTATGCGATTTTACGATAAAAAAGGGGTTTAGCAAATTTTCTTTATTGTAGATTATATCGTCCGAACTATCTGTGTAGGTGAGTGTTCCGCCGGCAGATCGTACAATGGCATGCCCTGCGGCGGTGTCCCACTCCATGGTTGGTCCAAAGCGTGGATAAATATCGGCTTTGCCTTCGGCAATCATGCAAATTTTAATTGAGCTTCCTTTTGTAATAATTTCAATTTCTCCTTTTTCGCTGCGTAGTTGCTCGAAATAGGTTTGGGTCTGTTGGCTAAGGTGAGAGCGACTGCCTACGACTGTATATTTTCGCGCTTTAAATTCTGTTGGGAGTTTTGTTGCTTGTTTTACAAAGTCTTCAAAGGATTCGTTTTCTGTAAATTTACTTTCATCAAAATTTTCAATTTTGAATGCGCCTGTATCTAGTGTTCCAAAATATAACTCTTTGGTAACTGGCACATAGATAACTCCGGCAATGGGTTTTCGGTTTTCAATTAGGGCAATATTTACTGTAAATTCGCCATTTCGTTTAATAAATTCTTTTGTGCCATCGAGGGGGTCTATTAGCCAAAAGCGAGTCCAGTTTTTACGGATATTATAATTTTCATGCTTGCCTTCTTCGCTTAAAATTGGGATTTTTAGTGGCTCTAAATAGTGCATTATAGTAAGGTGTGCATTTTTATCGGCTAGTGTAAGTGGCGATTGGTCTGCCTTTTCAGTTATTTGAAAATCGTCTTTAGTATATATTTTCAATATTTCTTGCCCTGCTCTTATCGAGGCATAAATTGCTTTTGTTAATAACTGTTTCATTTATATTTTTTTTTACAAAAAAAAGCATTTCGTTTGAAATGCTTTTTAATAATATCATTTAGGGTTTTAAGTTATTCAGAGACAACTGTAAATTCCATTTCCACTTTAACTTCACGGTGTAAACTTACAATTGCGGTGTATGTACCCACTTCTTTAATTGGTTCGTTTTTAATTGTAATTTGTTTACGGCTAATATCAAAGCCTTTTTTGTTGATTGCTTCTGCTAACTGGATAGTATTTACAGAGCCAAAGATTTTGCCAGTAGAGCTAGTTTTTGCACCTATAGAAAGTTTTTTGTTTTCTAGTTTTGCGGCCACTTCTACTGCATTTTCTTTTAATTTTACTTCTTTATGTGCTTGTTGTTTTTTATTTTCAGCAAGTATTTTTTTTGCTGAACTAGAAGCACTTATTGCCTTCTTTTTAGGGAATAAAAAGTTTACAGCGTAGCCTGATTTTACAGTTACGATGTCGTCTTTATGTCCTAAATGTGCAACATCTTCTTTGAGGATGATTTCCATTTTATTTTAAGTTTTAAACGATTAATTAAGCACTATGTGCTATTTAATTACATCTTGCCAAAAGCTTGTGTTTCAGCAAATAGTATGTTACTTTTTCATTAAATCGGCAACGTACGGCAAAAGTGCAAGGTGCCTTGCTCTTTTAATTGCTTTGGAGACTTTTCGTTGGTATTTCAACGATGTTCCTGTAAGTCGTCGGGGCAAAATTTTGCCTTGTTCGTTAAGGAAATGCCTCAAATAGTTTTCATCTTTATAGTCGATGAATTTAATTCGATGTTTTTTAAATCGGCAGTATTTGGTTGTATTTGTATCTACTGCAACTGGGGTTAAATACCTGATTTCTGATTTGTCTGCCATAATTAAGCTTGTTTTTCTTCTTTGTTAGAATTTAGTCTTTTTAGTCTTCTTGCCGAATACTCTACTTCATTTTTATCCATACGGAAAGTAAGGTGTCGAACGTATTTTTCGTCTCGCCCAAACTGTGTTTCCATCTTGGAAATAAATTGAGTATCTACCTTAAACTGTAGCAGATGATAAAATCCGTTGGATTTATTTTTAATTGGATAGGCTAGTTTTTTTAAGCCCCAATCCTCGTAATGTAAAATTTCACCACCGGCTTCGGTGATAAGATTTTTCATTTTGTCAACTGCTTCCTTTACCTGAGCGTCAGATAAAACGGGAGTTAAGATGAAAACAGTTTCATACTGATTAATCATATTTAATTAGATTAAAGTGGTTTATAATAAATTTATTTACTTGAGTTTGCAAAAATATAAATTACTTGCTTACCTACAAACTTTTGCTTACTTTTTTTATTCAATAAAAATGATTTTCTTTGTATTAAATATTTATGCAGATGCGAATTGATATAATTACTGTTCTTCCGGAGTTGTTAGAAAGCCCTTTTAAACATTCTATAATAAAGCGTGTGCAAGAAAAAGGACTGGTTGAAATTGTGGTGCATAATTTACGAGATTTTTCGACCAATAAGCATCATAAAGTTGATGATTATAGCTTTGGCGGTGCAGCTGGTATGGTGCTTCAAGTAGAGCCTGCCGACCTTGCTATTACACATTTAAAAAAGCAACGCCAGTACGACGAGGTAATTTATACCACGCCAGATGGGCAACCATTTACACAAAATACTGCAAATCAACTCTCTTTGGCTCAGAATTTAATTATTTTTTGTGGTCATTATAAAGGTATAGACCACCGCATTCGAGAGATGCACATTAGCAAAGAAATTTCGATTGGCGACTATGTGCTTACAGGCGGAGAACTTGCGGCAGCTGTTATAACAGATGCTATTGTACGTCTACTCCCGGGGGCCATTGGCGATGAAACCTCTGCCCTCTCCGACTCGTTTCAGGACGGTTTACTTGCCCCTCCGGTTTACTCTCGCCCTGCTGATTACAAGGGATACAAAGTGCCAGAGGTTTTACTTTCAGGTAATTTTAAAGCCATTGAAAAGTGGCAGCTCGACCAATCTTTGGAACGTACCGAAAATTTACGCCCAGACTTACTTGATTAATTTTTAAAATTAAAATAGCTCTTAAAAATAAAGACTGGAAAAACTTATTGTCGGAAGAATTTGGCAAAGACTACTTTTTAAAATTAGAGGCGTTTATAGATAATGCCTATCGGACAAAAGAAATTTATCCGCCAAAGCCACAAATTTACAGGGCTTTGGAGCTTTGCCCACCTAGTAAAATAAAGGTGGTGATTTTGGGACAAGACCCTTATCATGGGCTCGGGCAAGCTTGTGGGCTTAGCTTTTCTGTCCAGAAAGGGACTAAAATTCCACCTTCTTTAAAAAATATCTTTAAAGAAGTTTATAAAGGTGAGGATAAAAAAATACCCACATCGGGCGACCTTAGTGCATGGGCAAAACAAGGGGTTTTGCTCCTGAATGCGGTACTTACAGTAGAGGCTTCAAAAGCGGCATCGCACAGAAAGCAAGGTTGGGAAAGATTTACTGATGTTATAATAACAAAAATCTCAAGAAATTATGACTCCATTGTTTTTTTACTTTGGGGTAATTTTGCACAAAGCAAAGCTCGGTTAATTGACACTAAAAAGCACCTCATTCTAAAATCGGTGCACCCTTCGCCACTTTCAGCATACAGAGGCTTTTTTGGGTGTAACCATTTTGAACTTTGCAATAATTATCTAAAAACAAAGGGCATCGAAACCATTAACTGGAAAGCCAATAATACAGAAACTTTAACTCTAAAATTACAATGACACCAGAATTTATTAGCCGTAAACTCATTAAACTTCTCACTGATAGTGGGCTATCTATGCCCGTTGCAATGGTCGTAAAATCTATAATTTTAATCCTCATTTTATTTACTCTAGCAGCAATTGCCAATTTTATTGCCAAAAAAGGGCTACTAAAAATAATTAAGCTATTTGTACTTAGAACAAAGAATAAATACGATGATATTTTCCTAAAAAATCATGTGTTTGATATGCTCTCGCACCTAGCTCCTGCGGTTTTAATCTACATTTTAATCCCTTTTGTTGCCAAGGAATTTTATGTAGATGCGGTAAGAAAGTTAAGCTACATTTACATAATTATTGTCGTGTTGCGGGTGCTTAACAAAACGCTTGCCTCTCTGCACGAAATATATAAAATGCTACCCGCCTCAAAAAATGGAAGCATTCAGGGCTATTTGCAAGTTATAAAAATCTTTTTTGCTTCATTTGCAATTATCTTAATTTTTTCGGTCATATTTGAAAAATCGCCCTTCGTATTTCTTACAGGACTTGGAGCGATGACTGCCGTTTTACTGCTTATTTTTAAAGATACAATACTTGGCTTTGTGGCTGGCATACAGCTGTCTGCAAACAAAATGGTAAAGCCTGGCGACTGGATTACTGTACCCGGGAAAAAAGCCGATGGCGATGTTCTCGAAATTACTTTAAACACAGTAAAGATTCAGAATTTTGATAAGACAATTACAACAATACCTACTTATTCTCTTGTTACAGAAGCATTTACAAACTGGACAGGCATGAGCGAATCTGGTGGGCGGAGAATAAAACGTGCCGTTAATATAGATATAAATACGATTGAATTTTGTTCCGATGAGATGCTAAAAAAGTTTGAAACTTTTGAGCTTCTGAAAGAATATATTGCTAAAAAGAAGGCAGAAATCAATTATTATAACAGCAAAAAAGATGAACAGGAAAAAGCGAACATTCGCCAATTTACTAACATCGGTATTTTTAGAATTTATCTACAAAACTATTTAGAAAGTAAAACCGTACCTATAAAGAATAAAAAAACGCATAATGCACTTTTATACAATGGGCAATTTGCCGCTGGCATGACACTACTTGTACGCCAGCTCCCCCCTAGCCCAACAGGGCTACCCATCGAGTTGTACGCCTTTGCTGCCACTACTGCTTGGGCAGAATACGAAACTATACAGGCCGATTTATTCGACCATGTGCTGGCGATAATTCCTGAGTTTGGGCTACGGATTTTTCAGAACCCTACGGGGGGCGACTTTAAAAACCTATTGTAAATATGGATACAGTCTTATTTTATGTTAAATTTTGTTATTTTTCATTAAAAAAGATTACATTTGTGCTTGCAAAAAATTGCATATCACCACTTTTATTAACCAAAATTATTGAAAAATGAAAACATTTAACATTATTCTCCTCCTAATTATGGGGCTTGGATTTTCGGCTTCCTCGCAGAACAGGATTATTGAATCGAACCGGGCAGAGTACGACAGGAAAAACCCACAGCCCTGCATTACTATCTTTGTAGAGCCAGGTGCTGATGAATTAAAAAAGGGCTTTCAAAAATACCTGAAAGATAATTATGCCTTTAAAGTTAAAAACAAAAGGAAGTATTTAAAAGCAAAAAAAACTATTTTTGCCGCAGTTACACTTGGCGAAATTGATTTTAAAGCTAACGTAAAAAGAGTTTCTGAAGAAAGCCTTACCCAAATGGATATTTTTCTAATCCTACCGGGCAATGTATTTATTAGCGAAAAAACACACCCCAAAGAGTATAATAAATTACTCGATATTGTAAAAGGCTTCTATTCGAGTTTCTTAAAAGAGTACTATAATAAAGAATTTTCTGAAGTTAATTCGCAGATTGAAAATTTTAGTAGCAACAGAGAAAAATTACTTAAAAAGAAAACAAAAGCCACTGCCAAATTAGAAAAAAACAAGAAAAAAATTACTGAACTTAATATCGAAAATAAAGAAAAGGAAGTTGCTATTGCTAAATATGCCAAAGGCATTTCTACTGCCGAAAAAAATCTGAAAGACTTAAAAGCTAAACTCGAAAAAGTAAGCAAAAGAATTAATGATTTGAAGTAAGACAGTTTAAAACAAAAATAAAAAGGCACAGCAATTAATTGCTGTGCCTTTTTATTTTGCCCAAAAGCTGGGAAAACTTCAGAACCGCACCTTAGCCCCTGGCAATATTTTTCTCATTTTATATTTTTCATGCTTAATACTCTTATTATTTCGGAGGTTTAGTTTTTCTAATTTCGAGAGCTTTAAAACATGGTAAGGCATTGATTTTAAGTTATTTCCAGATAAGTTTAAATTTCTTAAATGTCGCAATTTGCCAATTTCCTTAGGCACAGATTGCAAATTATTTCGTGATAAATCGAACTCCTCTAGCCCCCTAAGTTTCCCAATTTCTGGCGGTAATTCTGAAATATGATTTTCCGACAAGTATAAAATTCGCAAGCCTTTTAAATGCCCAATTTCTGGTGGCAGTTCAAAAATATCGTTCTTCTCTAAACCAAGTAGCCGCAAAGTAGTCAGTTGCCCAATTTCTGGTGGCAGCTTAATTATTTTATTTTCGGCCAAAGCAAGGGTTTCAAGGTGCCTCAGATTTTTTATTTTTTTAATCGCCTGTGTAGCCATAATCCGCCTGTTGTTGCTCAAATCTAGGTACTGAATATTTTTAAGTTCATCAAAACCATCAGGCAGGAACTTAATATTATTGCCTTCTAAAGATAAATGTTGCAAATTCTTAAATAAAAATATTTCTTCCGGCACTTTATCATAATGCTGATAAGTGAGGTATAAAATATACACTTCATCAGGTTTTAATTTTGCTTTTTCAATATCAATAAACGCCTCTTTTTTAGCCAACTCCGCTCTGGACAATAATTTACCCTGTGCAAATAGTGCAGCGTAATTTAGCATGAAAAAAAAAAGTATTAATAATTTATATCGCAGTTTAGTCATTTATTTTTAATGTGTTAATTTTCAATAGCTTGCATAGCTGCTATTTATTTCTAGCCTTGCTATGCCAAAATTCGTGCCGTTTTTACACGCCCGCCTACTTAACTAACGTATTTTTGAGAATATAATTTTAGGGCAATATTATGTATTTTTTATTACCTTTGCCATTATAAAAAATACAACTCAAAATAAAACACCATGAAAAAGATACTTTATATTTTAATTTTCCCAAGCCTATTCCTTTTTTCTTGCAGCGGAGAAGGTGGAAATTCTACAAATGAAAAAGCTGAAAAAGTTGTTATAAAAAAAACATTTGAGCAAGTTTTCAAAATCGTACAGTCCAGCTGCATGGCTGGCGATGCCTCAAAAATGACCAGCCTTACACATTATGGTGCAGACGAAAAATATTTCAGCGACCAAGCCGAACTAAAACAGCAATTAAAACTGTTTTTCTCCGACCAAATTTTCATAGATTTAATCGCCAAAGCCCAACCATCAGATGCTAAAAGCTCCGATTTATTTGGGGGTTCAAAAGAACTCTTACTAACTTCAAAAACAGAAGATTACGAAGCATCACTTGCACTTTACTTTAAAGAGTTCGATGGCGAATATGCTTTAATCTCTATCCAAGCAGCAGGTTAAACCCAAGGCCTCTAAAGCTTAGCATATAAAATAAAAAAAACGCCTTTTTTATTTTTCAAAATATTAGGTTCTAAAACCTAATTCGATAGAGCATCATTGGGAAAATACCTGTTTGGTAATCAGTCTGTATTTTTTGCGTTTGAGGATTATAGCCCTCCTGAAAAACATTCTTATTATTCGTAAGGTTCTGGATATCCAATGCCCACTCCTGCGAAAAGCGTTTGCTATTCATTTTAAACCCTATTCTAATATCAATTTTTGAATAGTTATCATAACGGGTTTTGTAGGATTCTTCATAATCATAAACTGCTTTTCCTGCCAAGATGGAGGCCTCCAAAAGCAATGGAATTTTACGTTTTCCACCAGCCATAACAGTTTTAAAATCAATAGACAAAGAATTATTTTTGCCAATTTTAAATTCATATCCTACAAGGGCATTAGCTACAAAATTACCATTAAAAGCAGTGTTTCGCTCCACTTTATCGTAGCCTTTATATTTCGACTCAAAAAATGAAGTGGTTACCAAGAAATAATAATTATTGCTATAAAACTTTTCGATAGTTAGCTCGACCCCATAATTTGTTCCAGTACCCTCATTAACAAGACTATCTATCGTTGGATTTGCAAAATCAGCCCCTTCGTTTAGGGCAGAGTAACGGTAATAAGTGGGGCTAACTGGTATGTTTGAAAGTTGTTGGTAATATACCTCTGTCTTTATGCGGAAATTCTCAGTCATTCTAAAATCGTAGCCAAGTACTGCTTGGTTACTTTTGGAAAAGCCTAAATCTGTATTTGTTTTTAAAATAGTGCCGTCTTCCAATTTCGTTTGTACGAAGTACAATTTGTGCGGTTGCAGCACCGAGTGCATTCCCAAACCAGCATGAAATGAATGCCGTGGTGCCGCCGTCCATTTTACAGAGAGCCGAGGTTCTGCCGTCATGCTACCATTAAGCTCAAAATGCTGTGCATGGAAACCAGCGTAAAGCGAAAGTGCATCAGAGGGGCGGTGCTGCCACTCGGCATACAACTGGGATAACACAAAATTATCTTTTGAATCGGTAAGTGTTTGATACTCCTCTAAGCTGGGGTTATCAATGGTCTGAAAAATACTCGTTTTTACACTATCTAAAAATGAGATGTGATAAAAATCAGTATTAAACCCAATCCGAGCATTGTTTTTAGCATTAAATTTTTTCTTCAATACTGTTGAAAAACCATACTTTACTTCCGAAGAATTATCCCTATAAAAGGGGAAGGTAGTATTATCCTTCATTAGGGAATCCACCGTAGTTGTAACCCGTGTACCCTGTGCCGAAATGGTGGTTTCCAAGCGTGTGGAAGGGTTAAAGAAGTGTAAATGCGTAAGCCCAGTTACCCCCATATCCGACCCAAAGTAGGTGTTTGTACCAGCTACACCAAAACTTGAGCTAGTACTGTCTTCTGGGTTGGATATCAAGTCAATATGGCTTAGTCCACCTATCCCAAAAAGGGAAATTTTGCCTTTTTTTGTAGGGATATTTACCTTAAAGGATAAATCTTTATACTGTGGCACGGAAGCGCCTGTGCCAAAATCAACGCCCATTTTATTAAGCAGCTCTAATGTTGAATATCTGAAATTAATTAAAAAAGAGGCTTTTGAATTGGCGGAAAATGGGCCTTCTGCTCCCACTTCAAAACCATTGAAACCAACTTGCCCCAAGAACTCGTATTTTTGGTTATTGCCGCTCCGCATTTGGAGGTCGAAAACGCCCGATAGGGCGTTACCATATTGTGCAGGAAATGCACCAGTAAAAAAATCGGAGTTGTTTAATAGGTTGTTATTGAGCATACTTACAGGCCCCCCAGTTGTGCCTAATGCCCCAAAATGATTAGGATTGGGGATAATCACACCGTCTAATATCCAGAGTAGCCCTGTGGGGGAATTGCCCCTTATTATAATGTCATTTCTTTGGTCGCTTACCGAGGATACGCCAGCAAAATTAGCGGCCATTCGTGAGGGGTCGCCCAAGCTGCCGGCGTAGCGTTCTGTTTCCTCTACCGAAAATGAGCGGACACTAACGAGTGCCATTTCGTTTTGTGCCTCGCCTTTCCCGGGGCTACCGTTTACCACGACTTCCTCGGTTTCAATGGTACTTTCCTGCAAGGGAATTTCTAGTACGGTTTCTTTTCCAGATTCGACCATTATATTGGAAAGTGTGGCGGATTGAAAGCCTAAAAATTTAATCGAAATATTGTGCCTACCAACAGTAACATTTTCTATTTTAAATTCGCCTTCCATATCGGAAACAGTGCCTTGTATTGGGTCTGAATTTAATATAACAACGGTTGCTCCCGGAATTGGCCAGCCGCTGTCGCTATCAATAATTTTCCCACGGACGGTCTGTGTATTTTGTCCTAAAATTGAGGCAATATTTACAATAAAAATAATTAGTAGCGTTGCTAGTTTTTTCATTCTTTTTTAGTTTAATGATTTAATTTTCAGATTACTTACCTTCGGTGCTTAATTAAAATAAAGCTGGCTTTAGCCAAAACTAAAAAAGGACTTTATTAATTTTGTCTAAAAGCATTCTGTATAAAAACATTGAGCATTTAAACACCGTTTTTAATTATAATACACAAAAAAACAGTTTTCCCCTAAGCCAATAAAATATATTTTGTAATTTGGTGCAAACATAAAAGAAGATTATCTATTTTGCAATAAAGTGCAACAAATCGTCTATCTTGGGGGCTAAAATATTAAAATATGTTAAAACTCGAAAATACGTGTAACATTCACCCCTATTTAACGTCTTAGTTACACAGCCCATTTTTTTTAATCAGACTTTTAAAACTCTACAAATTGAAATTTTTAATTATATCATTAACTCTCTTTTTTTTTGCTAGTTCTTCTATTTCAGCACAGCAAAACGACGAAATAATTGAAATTACTGCTCGCCTAGTTTCTGCCAAAACACACCTGCCAGTAAGCAATGCAAATATTATAAATCTGAAAAAACGAAAAGTAGCATCGAGCGACTCATCTGGTTTTTTTTACTTTACGCTTTTACGCTCCGATGTGCTAAGAATTTCTGCCATAGGCTTTGAAAATGAGTTTGTTACCTTTAAAGACTCTACGGTATTTTCTGCGAAAATAATGAGTATAGAAATGCAACCCAAAATTTACAATATTGCAACAGTGGATATTTACAAAGCCCGCTGGGACGATTTTGAATTTGATTTTCGGCATACAGAAATTAGCAAAAACCCTGGGCAAGACCAAATTCAAACTTGGTTTTTAAGTTTGATAGATATCCAAGAGTTAAAACAAATTACGCAAGCTAGCTCGGTGGGCATACCAATAGTTTACAAAACCAAAAGGGATAAGCAAAAGCTAAAATTAGCTGAATTAAAAAGGCAAGAAAAACTAGATATGCTTGTAGAATCTCGGTTTAACAGGCAGATAACTGCTGATATAACAGGCTATACGGGGGAAAAACTAACGGCATTTATAAAGTTTTGTAATTTCTC
>CAMZKQ010000081.1 GCA_947311265.1 uncultured Chlorobiota bacterium
TTCCTACTTTAAGAATTATAAATTCACTCACTCACTTAAATAATCTTTATGAAGAAAATTACTATTTTACCAATTGCAACAGCCTTGTCGTTGTTACTATTTATATTCTCCTGCGGAGATAAAAAAAAGGAAAATATAGACAAAGAAGGCTTAACAAAAACACACAAAGACAAAAACGGATACAGCTACCAAACCGTTGAAGGCGACATGCTTAAAGCCCGAATTTACACCCTTGCCAATGGGCTAAAAGTGTACCTTACCGACAACAAAGATGCCCCTCGACTGCAAACTATGATTGCTGTTAGAGCAGGCTCATCTTACGACCCCAAAGCAACCACAGGCTTGGCACACTACCTAGAACACATGGTCTTTAAAGGCACATCAAAAATAGCTTCGCTAGATTGGGAAAAAGAAAAACCCCTATTACAAGAAATATCAGATTTATACGAAGCCCATAAAAACGAACCTGATGCCGAAAAAAAGAAACTTATTTATGCTAAAATTGACAGCGTTTCGGGGCTAGCCGCAAAATATGTAGCCGCCAACGAATACGATAAAATGATAACCTCAATAGGAGCAAAAGGCACTAATGCTTTTACTTCCCACGAAATGACCGTTTACATTAACGATATTCCTGCCAACGAATTAGACCATTGGCTAAGCATTGAAAGTGAGCGATTTAGCGAACTTACTCTACGCCTTTTTCATACCGAACTAGAAGCCGTTTACGAAGAATTTAACATGGGGCAAGATAATGATGACCGAAAATCTTGGAAAGCCACAATGAGCGGGCTGTTTAAAAAGCACCCCTACGGCACACAAACCACTATAGGCAAGGCAGAGCATATTAAAAACCCCTCATTGGTAAATATCCATAACTATTGGAGTACCTACTATGTGCCTAATAACATGGCAGTTATAATCTCAGGAGATTTAGATTTTGATAAAACAATAAAAGTTCTAGATCACTATTTTGGGAAATTTAAAACAAAAGAAGTCCCAGAATCCCATCGCCCCACAGAATCACCAATCACCACCCCAGTAGTAAAAGAAGTCTTAGGCCCAGATGCCGAAAACCTCCTCCTTTCTTTCCGCTTTGATGCAGGCGAAAAATCAACAGAAAACCTATACGTTACTTTAATCGACATGATTTTAACTAACGGAAAAGCAGGACTTATCGACTTGGACATCAACCAAAAACAAAAAGCACTACGTGCAGGAAGTTACACCTACTTTTTGCGAGAATATGGCATACACACCTTTTATGGCACACCCAGAGAAGGACAAACCTTAGAAGAACTCAAAGCCCTAATACTGGCAGAAATTGAAAAAGTAAAAAAAGGTGAGTTTGAAGACTGGATGCTTGAAGCAGCGGTAAACAACCTAAAACTAGATGCCATAAAAGCCGCAGAAAGTAACTACGGACGATGCAATGAGATGCTCAGTTCGTTCATATATAAAGTCGGTTGGGAAACTTATGTAACATTCAACGAAAATATAGCAAAACTAACTAAAAAAGACATCGTTGAATTTGCCAACAAACATTATAAAAATAATTATGTGCTGGTTTACAAACGAACAGGAGAAGATAAAAGCGTAAGCAAAGTAGAAAAACCAACCATTACACCAGTAGAAATTAACCGCAAAGAAGAATCTAAATTTGCAAGCTCATTTTTTGCCCAAAAAACAGGAGCATTAAGCCCTATGTTTTTGGATTTTAAAAACGATATTAAATCGGCAAAAACAAAATCAGGTATTGAAGTAAAAGGCATTAAAAATACAGAAAATGACCTGTTTCAGCTAAATTATGTTATCGAAATGGGAAAAGATAACATGAAAGAACTAGACATTGCAATGGGATACTTAAAATACTTAGGAACAAATAAATACACCGCCGAAGAACTCAAAAAAGAATTCTATAAATTAGGGATTAGTATGAACGTTTATACAGGCAACCGCCGCTCTTACATCTTTATCAAAGGCCTACAAAAATCAATGGAAAAAGGCGTAGAACTATTTGAACACGTACTAGCCAACGTAAAACCCGACTCGGCAGCTTACCAAAAATATGTTGCAGGAATTATAAAAAAACGAAAGGACAGCCGACTAGATAAATACACTGTTATGTACGAAGCATTATCGAGTTACGGCACATTTGGCTCTAAAAATAGCTTCACCTCAAAACTATCCGAAAAAGAACTTTTAGCAATGAACCCTGCTAAATTAACAGACTTACTCAAAGGACTTTACAGCTATCAGCACAGCTTATTTTATTACGGAAACAAAGATTTGCAAACCATACTCCCAATTATTGAAAAAAATCATACCATAAAAGGAGAACTAAAAGAAGTGCCAGAACGTACAAATTATGTAGAGCTAGAAACCAACAAAAACATGATTTATTTCGTAAATTACGATATGGTTCAAAACTGGGTGATGCTCATATCCAAAGGCGATAAATTCGATAAAACAGACATTCCTAATGCCGAATTGTTTGGCGAGTTTTATGGTTCTGGGTTATCCTCTGTTATTTTTCAGGAAATTAGAGAATCCAAAGCATTAGCCTACTCGGCATACGCCTCGTTTAGAGTGCCACGTTACCCAGAGCAACCCGAGTACCTATCGGCATTTGCTGCGGTACAGGCCGATAAAATGCCTACGGCAGTCGCTTCGCTAAAAGCCCTTTTAAATGAAATGCCCGAGGCCGAAAAACAATTTGAACTAGCAAAAGAAGGCATCATCAAAAAAATACAATCCGAAAGAATTACAAAAGCAAACATTTTCTGGACATACATGTACTACAAAGACCGTGGAATAGACTATGATATACGGAAAGACACCTACAAATTTGCCCAAGCCACAAACATGGACGAATTTAAAACATTTTTCGATAAAAAAATTGCTAACAAAAAATATACAATGCTAGTGATGGGCAAAAAAGAACTAACAAATATGGCTGCCCTACGAAAAATGGGAACAGTTAAAGAGCTAACACTCGACCAAATTTTTGGCCATTAAATAAGCACTAAAATTAGCACCGCTAGCGTCTAAATCAAATAAAAAAAATCACATTTTAAGCATTACTAACTGCCTTAAGATGTGATTTTTTTGTTAAACCATACCCCCCGACAGAAGTAAAAAACGAGCAGCAGAAGCCCTACAAAAACACATATACATTCTTGTGCTTTCGGTTTCTTTTTTAACCGTTTTTACGCTTCATAAAATTCAGTAAACTAATAATATGCTCTTGGGTATGAGCTTTAAAAATCAATTCAAAAAACCACAAAGCATCTTTATTCAACTCGTAACAATTCAACACTTTATGGTAAAATCCAAAATAAAGAAAATTAGTTTTTACATTTTCAATGACATTCGGAAATTTAACCTTTTTGAAATCTGGATAATCTTTGTTGTCGAATTCATATTCTATCTCAAAGAATTTGGAGTCTATTTTTAAAAGGTTTTTCTCTAAATCTGTTTCCTTATCTTCAACTTCCAGATTAGGATTTAATCCATATTTCGTTATTTCATTTATTATTTCAATTAGCTCGTTCAATGTGATTTTTCTTTTTTTCTAATGAAGCACAACTACATCATAAGTATCCAGATAAGAACCCAACCTAAA
>CAMZKQ010000082.1 GCA_947311265.1 uncultured Chlorobiota bacterium
CGGTTTTATTCATAATTATAAATATCAATTTAATAAAAAAGATTACGGGATATACAAAAAATTAGATATTGCAGATTTGAGTATTCTGGAAATGGACTTTCAATCTAGGGCTTTTGAGCTATCATCTGAAATTTTAGATTCTATAAGGCTTGTTGATGAGAAAAAATATTATGCTTTAACAGAGCAAGAGCGGGAGCGAATAGACCAAATGGCACAAGCCTGTTTGGCCATGCCACCAGACACACAATATGTTGATTTCTCCACTATTAACGAGCAATATTTGGGGAAATTAGAAATTGGTAAAAAACGAATGTTGGATAGGCTTGTGGCATTTAGCTGTGCCAACTTAGAGCTAGTAGCAGTTACGCAAAACAACCCCGAAGTATTAGAGGTATTTCCCAATATTGATACTACAATTGTAACTTCAAAGCTACAAAACCAGTACAAACGCATAGTGTCTAACCTTACGGCAAGTTTCATTTATAATGTACGCTACCCTTTTGCTGAACCCGATTTTATTATTTATGAAGATTTTACTGAAGACGATAAAGGCTTGGTAGAAATGCTTTTTTTAATGCAATCTAAAAAGTACAGCAAAAACGTAATTGCCGCAATAAAATCCGAAGATGCCGCAGAATACCTTAAACTAGTTGGGAAACCTAAAGAAAATATTGATAAAATTGCAACAAAAATTTCTGCTGCCCCCTACGACTCATCTTTTGTTGAGCTAAAAGATGAATTGTTCGATTTCTATAGCGATTTATCGCTCGAAGAAAAGCAAAAAACAGATCGGCTAATCGTGTATAAATTGCAAACCATTATTGAAGCAAAAAAACAAGCCGCAATAAAATATGTGGATATTTTAACCGACGAACTAGGCGTTTCGGACTCCGACGAAGCAGGCGAACTATTTACAAAAAATGAACTAGAAGATATTGAGCGTATTTTATCTTTCAAAATGGCTTGCCACGTGCATAATATAAATTTACCATTTATCGAAAGCGACACTTTGCTATTTGCCAAGCTATCGCTCGAAAACATTAGTATCTTGGATATGATGTACCAAACAAAAGTATATGCTATGCAAGACCCAGCAGTTTTAAAAGCTATCCGAGAAGCAGATGCCAACGAATATCAAAAACTAAATAAAGCAGATAAAGGATTTGTGGATATTGTGGCAGAAACTTTTGTATTCAACGATAGTTCGGAGTATATAAAACTATCCAAATTTGATGCCGAAAAATACGAAGCTTTTACAATATCCGAAAAATATAAAATAGATAGGCTCTTAGTCTATAAATTGAAAAAATTATACACCCCCGAACCAACCATAGCCTATACCGAAGAGTTCTTAAATAGAGATGTCATTTATGTTAAAGAATTAAGTGCCGAAAACGGAGTAATTTCAAAAGATTTATATTTGAAGTACGATAAAATCCTTTCAGTATTGCTTGCCAGCGAAATACACCAAGTGCCATTGCCATTTATAAAAAGCGATTTTAAAGTATATGATAAACTTACCTTGGAAGACAAAAGTTTAATAGACATGATGCTAAAAGGTAAAAAAATAGCATTGCAAAACCAACTCCTTGTAGATTCGCTCAGAAGTAAAGACGCAAAACGATACACCAAACTCTCGCAAGACGATAAAGATTTTATTGATAGAATTGTTGTAGAATACCTAGAAGTTGATGAGCCTAGTGCAGCAATAGCCATACAAAACAACGATGCAGATAGGTATGAAAAACTAAGCACCAAAGTTAAATACAGAACAGATAGGCTGATAGCCCATCGGCTTCAATACTACAGCCAATCCAAAATTATGGATCAAGAGTTAGAGGCAGTTATTGATAACGACGATTTGGCAATTGAGGAAATTGTAGAAGAAAGTTTAATTTCAAAAGACAGCAAAGAAACTTTTGACCGTTTAATTACCTTCAAATTTGCCTGCTATATTTATAGCCAAAAATTACCATACCCCGAAATGGATTATAAATTGGCAAAAGGACTTTCGGAAGACGATTTAAGTATTATGGATATGATGGTACTTGCAAAAACCTTTAACTATAAAACTGCAGGAGCTATTGACTCTGTTAAGAATACCGATATTATCGCCTACTCCCTCCTAGAACCAGAAAAAAAACAATTTGTAGATAACCTGCTAAAGGCATACATTAGTGCAGGAGATAGTGCCGAATTTATTGTTTTAAACAAAAAAGAGAGCAAGCAATATGCTAAACTTTCCCTTAAAGAAAAATTTAAAATTGACCGCCTGTTTATTTCTCGCCTAAGCTCGCAAATCGAAAACGACTACTTGGTAGCAGATGCCGAAGCACTACTTAATAATGATAAATTAACCGAAGATATTAAAGAATTAGTAACAGAAACAGACTTAATTTCAGCTATAGATTTAGAGAATTATGAAAAGGTAATTTCCTTTAAATCAGCACAATATATACACAACTTACGAGTGCCAATGATAAGTATGGACTACGATACTTACGAAAAAATGTCTATCGACGATAAAAGTATCCTCGATATGATGTACAAAGCCAGAATGATAGCCATTGAAGACGAGAAAACCCTAAAACTACTCCGCCAATCAGATGCACAAAAATACTATTATCTAAAAAAAGACGATAAAGAATTTATAGACAGAATTGTAGATAAATTTGTAGATGCAGATATTAGCGATGTCTTTATAGATTTGAGCAATAACGACTCAAAACGCTATGCAAATATGGGCATTAAAGAGAAAATTAAAACAGACAGAATACTACTTTTTAGGTTGCAAAAACTAATAAAAAACCCAGACGCATACATCTTAGAATCAACCGACTCCCTTAGCCAAAATATTGATGAACTTGCAAAAACAACAGGCGTAATAAATAATGCAGATTTTGTTGCCTATGAAAAAATCCTTTCCATACGAGTTGCTAGCTACATTTACGGAAAAAAAATACCTTATATAGAATCCGATTATCGCCTTGAAAGTAGAATGGGAATAGACGATTTAAGTATTGTAGATATGATGTACGAATCTAAAACCTATCAGCTTAGTTCTGAGCTTATTACAAGTATAAAGAAAAGCGATAAAATGCTTTTTAAAAGCCTTTCTAACACAGAAAAAGACTTTCTGGAAAGAATAGTAGAAAAATATAAAGAAGAACCCGATGCTAATTTTATTCGCCTGAAAAAAGAAGATGCACACCAATATAATAAACTAAGCACACTCGAAAAAAACCGCATTGACCGCTTAATTGTAGCACAATTTACCAAAGATTTAGTAGATACAGACACGCCTGATACAGTTAGAATTGAAGCCAAACCATGGCCAGCAATTGTTCAGAATTTTGAATTTGAAACCGGGCTAAACTGCATTAAACCAAAAGTAAAATGCCACCCTTGTTACCGCAAAAACAGGAGCGAAAATTAGCGGAATTAAAATCGACTTATTCTCGCAAGGCAAACACATTGCCTACACATACACCGATACAAAAGGCTTCTTTGGATTTGAAGAACCAAAAACAAATGCTATTTATGATTTTCAAATTGAAACCGATAAATTAGCAGAAGGTTCAGTCTATTTTATCAGTAATTTTAAATTAAAATGCGAACAAGCCAAAATAAAAACCGTAAAAAAAGACACCCTAAAAGCCGTTGTTGATAAAACAATTAGACCCATCGAAAATGTATTTTTCGCCTACAATGAAGTCAAAATAACAAAACAAACTGCACAAGTGCTTGACCGAATTATTCTGTACTACAAAAGCCACGAAAACTGCCGAATGTTCCTCAATGCCTTTACAGATAATGTTGGCTCTGAAAGCTATAATATGTACCTAAGCAAGCAAAGAGGCAAAGCCGTTTTAAACTACATGACCAAACATGGCGTAAACTGGAAACACATAAAAATCCATGCCGAAGGCAAAGAAAACCCATCTGCACCCAACAGCAACTCCAAGCAAAGAGAAATAAATAGGCGTGTCGAAATAATTGTAATGGGTATTAACTAATATTTAAAACTTATTTTGGAAAAATAAACATCTTATATTATATTTACACCTTTATTAAACTTCTAGCACAGAATTTGTATTGTAAAATATAGATTACTTTTTTTGCATAATAATTAACAACAAACCAATATTTTCAAATGAAAATATCAACTAAACTTATACTTGCCTTCGGTATCTTAATGATTGGTATGATAATCAATGCAGTATTGATATACACCACTATTTCATCTAATAATGAAATTACCAAAAGATTTAAAGAAGTTTACCAACCATCTGCCGATAAATTACAAGAACTAGAAGGTATGATAAACAAATCAAAAATGCTCATTAATAATTGGGTAAATGAAATACCACCCAATACACCACTAAAAGTAGAACTAGACTCTCTGCAAAGCACACTTTACCCAGAGCTAAAAAAAGCCATTAAACCACTAGCCACCCAGTGGAATTCAGATAATCAAAAAGAATACAAAATTGTAACCCTGAAAATTGACAGCCTTTTTAATGCCTACACAGAGATAAAAGGGCAACTTAAAACCCTTCTAGATTACGACGACCCAATGGTTATATTTTCCACCGCAGGGAGAGTCGAGCAAGGAGGCGATGTCAATTTCCTATTTAAGCGAACTGTAAAAAAACTAAATGTCCTTCTAGATGCACAGAACAAAATTGTAGAAGAACAAAACGAAATAATGCAAAGCTCATCAGAAGAACTAATCAACCTAATTTTCATGATGACAGGCATACTTGCCGTTTTGTTAGTAATAATTGCCTTTATTACTATTCGAGCCATTGTAAAACCAATGTCCTATATTACAAAAGTAACTAAGGATAGGGGGATAGGCTTTTTACCAGACGAGCCACTAAAAGTTTCCAAAGACGAAGTAGGGCAAATGTCCGAAGCTCTAAACGCACTAGTGGGAGCATTCAGTAAACAATCCGAGTTTGCACTAGAAGTAGGACACGAAAATTTTGAACACCAATTTGAACCATTAAGCAAAGAAGACCAACTAGGTAATGCACTACTTGCCATGCGCGACGGGCTTAAAAAAGCAAAAATTGAAGAAGAAAAAAGAGCATGGACAACCGAGGGTTTAGCCAGTTTTGGCGAAGTATTGGGAGAAACTTCCGAGCTAAATAAATTAGGACAAAAGTTAATTGAATTTTTAAGCTCCTATATAGGGGCTTACGAAGGGCGTATTTTTATTATAAATGAAGATAGCGACATAAAAGAAGAGTACTTCCTAAAAAGGTTAAGTTACTATCCTGATAATCATTCAAATAAAGAAGAAAGTGAAGTGCAGTTTTCCAAGCAACACTTGCTGGGCAACACCTTTTATAATAAAAGCACAAAATATTTGCTCGGTAGAGATATTCCAAAAGCCTACTTACTAAAGCCTGAAAAAAGACCAAAATCTATTTTAGTTGTTCCACTCACGGTCGAAGAAAAATATGTTGGAGTAATTGAAATTTCATCACTTAAAAAATTTAGTAACGAAGAAGTAGCCTTTGTAGAACATGCCGCAGCACGTATTGCATCAACATTACTATTATTTAACATCAATTATCAAACCCAGCTATTACTCGGAAAACTGCAAGTTGCCAACGTTCAGTTAAAAGAAAACGAAGAACAACTCGAACAAAAAGTAATAGAAAGAACTGCCGAAGTGGTAGAAAAATCGCAAGAAATTGAAGAGAAAAACAAACACATTACTGCAAGTATAAACTATGCAAAACGCATACAAGAAGCAATGTTACCCCAGTACGACTCTATTAAAAAAGCCCTCCCAAACTCCTTTATCCTATTTAAACCAAGAGATATTGTTTCAGGTGATTTTTATTGGTTTGCCGAAGTCGGGAATAAAATAATTATAACAGCGATTGACTGTACTGGGCATGGCGTTCCAGGTGCACTAATGTCCATGATTGGCAACTCTTACCTTAACCAGATTGTACAATCAGGCGTTACAGATTCCGACTTAATATTGAATGAGCTACATGTAAATATCCGTAGAGCCTTGAAACAAGGCGAAGTATCTAATAACGATGGTATGGATATGGCACTTGTTGTTATAGATAAAGACAAAAATGAAATGCAATTTACAGGAGCAAAAAACCCACTTATTTATATCCAGGATGGAGAGCTTACACAGGTGAAGGCAAATAAATTCCCAATAGGTGGGCAGCAACGAGAAGAACAACGAATTTTTTCAAAAACAATTGTTGATATATCAAAACCAACTACTTTATACCTCTTTACAGATGGTTACCAAGACCAAACTGGTGGCCCTAGAAAACGCAAGTTCATGACAAAAAATTTCCGGCAAATGCTGCATGAAGTTTCGCCTCACCCAATGGACAAACAAAAAGAAATTCTCGAGTCTATACTAAGAGAATGGCAAGGAGAAATGGATCAAATTGATGATATTCTAGTTATAGGTGTTAAATTATAAGAAAAAATAACCTTAGAATTAGGCTTTTTAATATTCTAAAACCCACTTTATAGCCCCCGAATTATTAACTTTTTCATATTTCTCAATATTTTCAAAATCAATAAAATGCTTTTCAGCAACACGTTTTCCTGATAATTTAGAGCAAAAAAATACTTGCACCTCTTTATTTTCAACTTCTTGAAAGCCAATTTTTTCAAACCCTTTACTGCTTCCCCAATCGTTATCCGAGTAGGTCATTATATTATCAACGGTCTTCATTTTTGAGTAGGCTTTTAGCATTTTACTTAGCCCCCCAACAACTGTAAAGTTGTTTTTGTTGCTAAAACGCAACAACTCCCCAGACTTTCCTGCCCTTAGATTTCTAAAATGTGCAAACGAACAAACGGCAACTAACTCATTTTTATAAAATAAGCCCAATGATAGTTTCGACTGAACAGCACCATAAATATGATGCTTATCTAAAAAAGCATTGGCCTCTAATTTGTTGATTTTTAAAACTTTACACTTTCTTGCAAAAAGACGATTAGACTTTCCGAAAATGGAATGAATTTTGCTCTTAACAACAGCTGGACGAGCCACCCACCAATCCTCAAAAACAGTAAAATAGACTGTACTATTTTTATAATTATTATAGCCTGAAAAAGGACAAAAGTACAAACTTTCCTTTTCTGCCATAGGCAGATTATTGGCTTTAAAAAAGGAGTGTAGCCACAATGTGAAGGTCTGAAAATTTGTTTGCACTTTTAAGTAAATTTAGTGAAAATTCAATTTTAAAGTTGTACTTTTGATATAATTATAAAAGTAAATTATTCTATCCTTTTGGCAAATTTAACAACAAAATTAGCTCTTATTTTATTCACTAGCTCCTTTTTATTTTCCTGTTCGGATAAAGAAAACATTGAGCGGGCGGTATATATATGGAAAGCCAAACAGAGTTTTGAGCAGCATGATGCAAAATTTATAACGAGCAATAAAATATCTAAAATATACATTCGTTTTTTCGATACGAGTACTGACGGTAAAGGCAATTCTAAACCAAAATCTGAATTAAAACTCAAAGGAGAAACTCCAACTAATGTAGAAATAATTCCCACTATTTTTATAGAAAACAATGTTTTTTTACAGCTAAAAAAAAAAGACTTAAATAAGTTGCCAAAGCAAATTTTATCGAAGATATTTTATATTTTTAAACAACGGTTTCCAAAACACAAATTACAAGAAATTCAATTCGATTGCGACTGGACGCTTGCTACAAGAGTAAATTACTTTTCTTTTTTAAAACAATTTAAACAAAAAAATCCAGAGGTCGAAATATCGGCTACCATTAGGCTGCACCAAATTAAATATCAGCAAAAAACAGGCGTGCCGCCTGTAGATAAAGGGGTTTTGATGTACTACAATATGGGAGATATAAAAGAAATAGATGAACCAAATTCGATTTTAAATAACGAAATAGGGCAACTCTATATTTCAGATAAAACAAGATACCCAGTAGAACTTAGCCTTGCACTGCCTGTATATTCTTGGGGGATTTGGTTTAAAAATAGCAAATTTAAAAGTTTAATTTATGATATTAATGAGCAAAATATCCACGAATTAAGTTTTTTAACCCCTATAAAAAATAATAACTACCAAGTAAATAAAGATACTGTTTTTGCAGAAAAGTACCTCCGAAATGGCGATGTTTTAAGAGTTGAAATCCCAAAAATGAAGGCACTCGAGGAAGCAAAAAAGATATGCAAAAATCTAAAAAGCAATAAAAAGCCTCAAATAATTATATTTAGTTATGACAATAAAAATTCAAACTATTTTTCTAGCGAAAAATTGGAAAAAATATATTCTAATTATTAGTTTACTCTTTTTATTTAAGCCTGTAAACTCTTGTTACTGGGGCCCTTACCCAGAAGATATACGCATGTGGATTTTTAATCCACTATCGGTAAGTTCGCCAGAGGTTAGTGATTTTTTTTATACCACACAGCTTTTTGGCGATAAATTATTCGCCGTTCCTGATGAGAATATTCAGGCTTGGTACGAGTATTTTGATAGAAAAGTAAATAAAGCACACATTGCTAATTACATTTACAAATTACCTCTAAAAGATTTAAAAGCTATCCAAAGAGATATTAAAACAGGTGAAAGCCCCATTTTAAATTCATTAGCCTTACACTTGGCAGTTACTAAAAATCAGACATTTGCAGATTATTTTGTTTTTGCAAAAGAGGTTGAAATTCTACTTAACCCAAAGAGTGATGACTATTGGATAAACGTACCGCTGGATATTCCCGAAATAAAAAAACTAATTCCGGTAGCTATAAAAAAAGCAAAAAAAAGCAAATCCAATTTTTTGAAAATACGATATGCCTACCAAGCCATTGTACTACTGCGATACGCAGGAAATTACAAAAAGCTAATAAAATATTATAATAAACAATTTCTGAAATTGAACAATAAGAAACCGAATATTTTAAACTTTTGGGCATTGGCCTATGTTGCGTATGCACAGATAGAACTCGGAAAAAAAGAAGAGGGGCAAAAGAACCTCTTGAAATTATTTTGTAATTCAAACGCCAAAAAAAGATGGGCAGATTTGCTTATTGATAAAAAATATTTTGAGAATAATTATAATTCACTTTCAGCAAAGAGTAAGTTTTACTGGACCATTTTTAAAGCATATCACAACTCCGGGAAAGCCCTTATAGGGCTTAAAAAAACAGCCAATTATGATGCCAATCATCCTGATTTTCAAGTACTACTAGGAAGAGAGATTAACAAATTGGAAGATTGGCTACTGACCAGAGAGCATTTTGGCGAAACGGCAATTATCCTAAATAAGAAAAAGAAGCAGGTATCTGAAAACTACAACTCTGATTTTGAGTACCTTGGCAAATTTATAAAATTTGTAAAAATAATAGCAGAAAAACAAAATGTCAAAAATAGTTTTAGAACTTATGCCTTACTTGCCCACCTTTATCTCTTGCAAAAAGAGCCCAAAATGGCATTGAAATATTTGAGAAAAGCAAAGCAAATGCCCAGCTATCAGCCAGATTTAGAGCCACAAATTCGCTATACAAGAATTTTGGCAAACACATTAGCTGCCAAGCAGTTTGATGCTAAGTTTGAACAGAAAATTGGACTAGATATTCTTTGGTTAGAAAAACAAAATCAGGATAATACCCGCCTGTTTTCAAATTTGATGCTGGTGCTACACAAAGCCTATGATAGAAAAAAAATGTATGCTAAAGCAGCCATGTTTCTATGCAATGACTTATGCGGAAATCGAAATCGCTATAACCGCTGGCAAGATTTTAGCTCGCCCCATTTTTATTTGGATAAATATGCAAGCACCGTAGAAGTACTTAATTTTATAAACTTGGCTTTCTCTGAAAATAAGTCAGCCTTGGAAAGTTTTTTGTTTAAAAACTTTAAAGAAACTAAAGACAGGTATTATGATTTGGCAGGTACTATAGAACTACGGAAGGATAATTTAAAGAAGGCACTATCGCTTTTTGAAAAGGTAAATCTGCACTACTGGAAGAGCAAAAAAAGCTACCAAACTTACCTGAAAAATAACCCATTTATTTTCCAAACAGAAAGCCCACAAGCTAGAAAATACGACAATACAAAGCCCGAATTATTTATAAGTAAAGCCTTTTTTACTAAAAAATTAATCGAATTTAAAGCACAATATAAACAAGAAAAATATGCCAAACGAAAATCAGAATTGGCTTATTTGCTCGCTACTGCCTATTATAACATGAGCTATAGTGGCACTAATTGGCACTACTTGGCTTACGGAAAAGCAAGTAGTGGAGGCGAATTATTACATACAGGGCATAATAGTTTTATCAACAAAAATTATTCAACTTGCTCAAAATCAATTCAATATTTTGAACAAGCATACAAATTAGCAACGGATATTAACCAAAAAGCAGAATTTTTATTTACCCTTGCAAGTGTGCAGAATACAGCTAATAATTTCCCGAACCTAAAAACAAAACAACCCAATACTTTTGCCAAATCTTTAAGAGCTGATAATGATGCCTATAGCTTTTATTTGGAAGTCTGCCCTGGGCTAAAATATTTTTAGCTAAAAAAAGGAAACACATAAATAACAATAATTAATAACTAGCTTAATGCACAACTACCAAAACGACACATCAAAATTTATTGCCAAATACCTGCTTGCTACGGCAATACTTTTTCCAATGGCTATGCTTTTGCGGTTTTGTGCACCTGATGTTAAAGAAATAAAAATCCTAACTGCACCATTTTTAAAATCTACAGAGCAAGAGGCTGATTCGCTCCTGAAACTAATGTCAGACCAAGAAATAATTAACCAACTTATATTTTTTGATGCCGGAAAAATTGACTCCGTAAAGCCTGCACAAACCAAATTTGGAGGCATAATTTACACCACAGATTCGCTCTCTTTTCATAAGAGAATTATTACTAAAATTAAAGGGGAACAACAACTACCAGCACTCGTTTCTTTTTTGCAAGACGGATTATTCCCTGAATTTGTATTTAAAGATTTTCCAAATTTACAGACACTAAATGCGGTTGCAGACGACTCTATTTCAATTATATACCAAAAGCTTGCCACTGAAGTTGCAAATTATTTAGGACAAGATTTCGCCTTTCTTCCACACCAAAAATCCTACAGAAATGATACTGTTTACACTTTGCAATCCATTAAAAATCGAGAAAGTATAATAAAAACCTATCAAAACAAAGGGGTAATTACTTGCCTAAAAGAGAGCGATTTTTTTAAAAACGACTCCTTAGCAAGTGCTTTTAATCAGCAAATATTTGAGCAAGGACTATCGGCAGTTTTGCTTGATAACAATGCCGATACTAGCCAATTTGCAGTACGAAAAAAACTATACAATAAGCACAAATTTGGAGGAATAACTCTTGCTAAGCTCCCTGAAAACAACAAAAACTTGCAAGATACCCTAGAGGCTATTTTATTAAACGGTGCAGAAATGCTATTGAGCAAAGACCCCAATAAACTTATTGAAACCATAAATTATTTATTGAGTTCGGGAAAAATTACAAAGGAAATTATTGCACAAAAAGCAAAAAAAGTAATTCAGGCAAAACTTTGGGTGGCTAAAAAAATAGAGCCTAATTTAGACACTATTACTACTCTCGAAAAAAGTTTAAATACCGAGTTGCTAAAACGAAAAATAGTAAAGAAATCAATAGTCGTTATTAAAAATAAAAAAAATATAATCCCCTATAAAGGTCTAAAATACAAGAGCTTTGAACTACTAGTGCTAGGTACAGAAAAACTTAAAAATTTTGAAAAGCACCTTAATTATTACCACAAAATTTCAACTAAATTTATAGATATTGAGAAAAAAGATTTTATAAAGCAAATAAAACAGAGGAATAAAAAAAGTAGATTAATTATTGCATTTAATAACTATTCACCAGATACACTAGCCTTAAAAAAAATACAAGCCCTTCTAGCAAATTCAAAATCAGTACTTTTAAACTTTAAAAAACTTAAAAATATAGAGCTTATTGACTCTGCAAAAACCATTATTCAAGCTTTTGGGAACAGTAACTTGGAGCAACAATATGCAGCAGAACTACTTTTTGGAGGCATTTCGGTAGCTGGTCGTTTGCCCGAGCCGGTTGCTAATTTCCCTTTCGGGAAGAAAATAAAAACAAAAAAAACGCGCATTTCTCAAGGGATTCCCGAGGAGGTAGGGGCAAAATCAGAGATTTTAGCCGCCATAGATTCTATTGCACTAGATGCCATTAGGCACGGAGTATTCCCTGGTTGCCAAGTATTTGCAATAAAAAGTGGGCAAGTACTTTGGGATAAATCCTATGGCTACCAAACCTATTCTAGGCGAAACAAAATTACCGCCGACGATATTTACGACATTGCATCACTTACAAAAATTGCAGGAGCAACTCTTGCGGCAATGAAAATGTTTGACACCGGAAAAATGCACTCCAACGATGTGTTGGGCAAATTTTTTAGAGATACAAAAATCGAATACACACGTATAAAACCCGATACAATTATTAATTTAGACACCCTCTTTTTCGAAGATATAAAAAATTGGAAAAAACTGTTACGCCACCAAGACACTGTGCATATCAACGACTCCATGTTTTTGGCATACGATACACTCATTGTTACTGCCACCCCCCGCAACAATATTTTTAAAGTAAAATTGAAACATTTGCTCACCCATTCATCAGGAATTTCACCCTCTTTGCCAATTTTGCCCTACCTTTTGTACAGGAATAATTACTGGAAAAAATATAAACAACTAAAAAAAGCCTATGAAGATAGCCTCGCCAATGGCTTCGATTCGGCAACATTTAATGTAAACCCGAGGCAGGAAATTCAAAAAGTATTCGATAATATGTACACCACAAAATGGATAAAGGACAGTGCGGAAGTACAGATTGCCAAAAACTTTTATCTACAAAATCACTATTTTGATACCCTTTGGCGGGATACAAAGCAGCTGCGAGTTTACTCTCGCCGAATTTATCAGTACAGCGATGTAAATATGATTTTGTTGCAGCAGGCCATTGATTCAGCAAACAGAAAATCAATAGACCGCTATTTGAAAGATAATTTTTATAAAGATTTAGGATTACAAACTATTGGTTACAAGCCACTTAAACGATTTCCGAGAAGCCGAATTGTACCTACCGAAAACGAAAAGTTTTGGCGAAAACAACTCTTGCTAGGATATGTACACGACCCCTCGGCTGCCCTTTTAGGCGGCGTATCTGGTAATGCAGGGCTATTTACCAACGCTCACGATTTAGGCATCATTGGGCAAATGTGGCTAAACGGTGGTTCGTATGGTGGGAAAACTTTTTTGAGCAGAAGCATTGTAAATAAATTTACACGCCGGCAAGAAGATAGCCACCGAGGGCTGGGTTTTAACAAGCCTGGTCGCCACTCAATAATTGGCGATGGTGCACCCAAAAGTTCCTACGGACATACCGGATTTACAGGCACCTGTATGTGGATAGACCCCGAAAACGAGATTGTATATATTTTCTTATCCAACCGGGTACACCCAAGTGCAAAAAACTGGCGAATAAATCGCTACAAAATAAGACAAAAAATACATACCGAAATTTATAAATCTATAAAATAAGAAGATTAATAACAGTAGATGAAAGGACTTACTTTAAAAGGGAGAAAAGTCATAATAAAAAAAACTATAGCGGTAGAGACCCAAGAAAAGACGCCTCAGAAAAATTCAGAATATCAAAAGAAAAACAAAAGAAACTAATTCAGTTTATAACAGATAATGAGTTAGATACATCAATTACCGAAAAGCAGCCAGCCAGAGAAATAGGAATTTCTACGGTTTTAAACTTTGAAATAATTACCCCAAAGAAATCTAAAATAGAGATAAGCGGGCAAAGTCGTTTTTGGGGCAAACAATCATATGAAAAAAAAACAAATATCGAAAATTTAGATATTTTATATAGTGCAGAAGACTTTATAAGGTATATTGAAGACTTATAATAATATCAAAATAAATAAGAAATGGCTGATATAACAATGTGCAATGGGCTCGATTGCCCAGTAAAAGAAGAGTGTAAGCGGTTTACGGCAACACCAGATGCCCGGCAAGTTCGCTTTTCCGAAATGCCTTGTAAAATTGAAAACGCAAAATTTTATTGCCAATACTACTGGGGAACAAATTCTGAAATTCAGTTTGGCATACCTTTAAAATAAAAGGGTAGCTACTTCAAGCTCAAATGTTTTTTAATTTCATTGAGTTTCATAAGTGCGTCCATGGGCGTTAGGTGGTCGATGTCCAAATTTTCAATTTCCTTGCGAACCTGTGAGAGGACTGGGTCGTCCAGCTGAAAAAAGCTGAGTTGCATGCCTTCCCTGCCAGCAGCAAGCTCTTTTGTTTTCTCTTTCAGGTCTTCTTTTTTGTGCGATTTTTCTAATTCTGAAAGAATTATATTGGCTCGTTTTACCACACTTTTTGGCGTACCTGCCAATTTTGCCACATGGATACCAAAACTATGCTCGCTGCCTCCTGCCACTAATTTCCGCAAGAAAATAATTTTATTTTTAATCTCCTTTACAGAAACGTTGAAATTTTTAATCCGTTTAAAGGATTTTGTCATCTCATTAAGTTCGTGATAATGCGTTGCAAAAAGAGTTTTTGCTCTTGCATTTTTACTTTCGTGGATATGCTCCACAATTGCCCAAGCAATTGATATTCCATCGTAAGTACTTGTGCCTCTGCCTAATTCGTCAAAAAGAATAAGGCTTTTTTGTGATAAATTATTAAGGATACTTGCTGCCTCATTCATCTCTACCATAAAAGTAGATTCGCCCGAAGAGATATTATCCGAAGCCCCCACACGGGTAAAGATTTTATCCACCAAGCCAATTTCAGCACTATCGGCAGGCACGAACGAGCCAATTTGTGCCAAAAGCACAATCAAAGCCGTTTGCCGAAGCAAGGCAGATTTACCCGCCATGTTGGGGCCTGTTACAATTATAATCTGTTGAGTATCAGTGTCAAGGAAAACATCATTGGCAATGTATGGGTCGTCCACCGCAAGTTGTTGCTCAATAACAGGGTGCCTGCCTCCTTTTATATTTAGCACATCAGACTCGTCTAATTGGGGGCGAACATAATTATTTTCTTCTGCCGTAAGGGCAAAAGAGTTCATGCAATCCAAGTGTGCCACTTGCATACCGTTGGTTTGTATAATGGGGATATAGTCGGCAAGGCTAAGTACCAAGTCGTTAAAAATGCGGGTTTCCAAAGCTAAGATTTTATCTTCTGCACCCAAAATTTTATCCTCATACTCCTTTAATTCTTGATTGATATACCGCTCCGAACTCACCAAAGTTTGCTTGCGAGTCCATTCTTCTGGCACTTGGTTTTTGTATTTATTTCGCACTTCAAAATAGTAGCCAAATACATTATTGAAACTAATTTTTAGCGATGCAATGCCTGTTTTGTAGGCTAATTCTCGTTGCATATTTGCCAAATAATCTTTGCCCGAGCCTGATATTTTCCGCAATTCGTCCAGCTCCTCAGAAACGCCTGCGGCGATGGCTTTGCCTTTTGATACGTGTACTGGTGGGTCTTGGTGTATTTCTTTTTCTATCCGTGTGCGGATATTTTCGCAAGGGTTTAGGCTGTCTGCTATTTTTTGCAAAATTGGGCTGCCTGATTTTTGGCAAAGCTGCTTTATATCTTCAATCGCAAAGAGTGCATTTTTGAGCTGTGCCACATCTCGTGGAGAAATTCTTTGCGAAGCAATTTTGGAGTTCATGCGTTCCAAATCGCCTGTTTGTTTAATGAGCTTTCTTAGTTGGGTTTGTTGCTCTTTGTTTTTTAAAAAATAGGCTACTGTATCTTGCCGTTCGGTAATGGGTTGTAAATTTTTCAGCGGTAGCGAAAGTAACCGCCGCATGAGCCTTGCTCCGGGGGGGGAGCTGGTTTTGTCAATCACGTTAAGTACGGTATTTGTACCTTCGTAGCCTGCCCCAAAAAGCTCCAAATTTCGGATTGTAAATTTATCCAACCAAACATAATTGTCTTCTTCTATTCTTGATATTCTTGTAATGTGCTTAATATCACGATGTTCTGTAAGGTCAAGGTACTGCAAGGCAGCCCCAGCAGCTGTTACGCCGAGCTGCATTTCGTGTACTCCAAATCCTTTTAGCGAGGCGGTGTCAAATTGGCGGAGGAGGCGGTCTTTTGCATTTTCGTTTTCGTATGCCCAATCTTCAATTTTGAAGGTGTAATATTTATTGCCGAAGAGCTCTTCAAAGCGTTCGGTTCTGCTGCGTTCGTGCAGAATTTCTTTGGGCGAAAAGCTGCTTAATAGTTTGTCTATGTACTCAAAAGAGCCTTCGGCAAGGTAAAATTCGCCTGTTGATATGTCTAGAAAAGCAACGCCTGCACCGTGCTTGTCGATATTTACGCAAGCCAAAAAATTGTTTTCTCGGTGGTCTAAGACATTGTCGCTTAGAGTAACTCCGGGGGTTACGAGTTCGGTTACTCCTCGCTTTACAATTTTTTTTGTAATTTTTGGGTCTTCTAGTTGCTCGCAAATGGCTACTCGCTGCCCGGCTCTTACGAGTTTTGGCAAATAGGTATCCACCGCATGGTAAGGAAATCCTGCGAGTTCAATTGTGCGTCCTTTGCCGTTGGCTCGTTTTGTGAGTGTGATGCCAAGTATTTCGGAGGCTTTTATGGCATCTTGTGCAAACATTTCGTAAAAATCGCCGACTCTAAAAAACAAAATTGCATCAGGGTGCTTTGCTTTTATCTGGTTGTACTGCTTCATTAAGGGCGTTTCTGCGTAGGTCTGCTTTGCCATTTATTTTCTTTTAGGTGTTAAAATCAAAAGTATAAAAAATAGGGCATAGAAAAAAACAAGTTTTGCAATTTAATGGGGCGGTTTTGAAATAATATAAATTTGTCATACCAAATTTAATTTGCTACTTTAAAGTTGCAAGTTATTATGCTAAGATAATGTATCGAGTGGGGTATGATACTTTTTGGGGAGGAGTGAATTTGTTAGATATGCGGTAGTTTTTCGTTAAATTTAATTTCTAATATTTTTTTTATGGATTTTATTTTGTACTCATACCCTTCTGAATGCAAGGAGGTTACAAATTCTGAATGCAGTCTTCCTTTGCGGTAGCTGGGTTCTCGCTTGGGGTGCTTTAGGTATTTCTCAATAGTGCTAATATTTTCTGAAACATTGAGTACTGCGTGGTAAAATACAGTATCTGCCTTGCGGTAGATTGATGAGCCAAGTATTTTTTTTTCGCCAATAGAAATATCGGAGATGCCTTTTTGATTTAAGTGCTTAATGCCCAGTTGGGCAAGTGCCGAAATAATTATTTGGTTGATAATCTCAAAATACTTGTGTGTATTGAGTGCATTTTCTGTTGTTATTTTAACTGCAATAACAAGGGTTTTGGGGCTCAAAATAACTGCTTCGCCGCCAGAGGGGCGTTTGAGTATTTCAATATTATTTTTTCTGGCAAGTGTTGTAAATACCGACTTTTCTCTACTGTTGGAACGCCCAATGATAATGTAAAATTTGTCAGGTATCCAAAGCGAAAAATCAGTAGATTTATTACTTTCAAAAATGCTAAAATCGGGTAATTTATAATTTTCCGCTTTGAGTTCCTGCATTTTATTTGTGTATTGCTCCATCAATGCCTTCAAACCCGGCTTCCATAAATATTTCGGAAACAGTAGGGTGTGCGTGTACAGTTTGTGCGACATCGTAAATGGTTGATTCTAACTGCATAAATGCCGAGGCTTCGGCAATCATATCGGTAGCATTTGGTGCAACAATCTGTACACCAAGTACTTCGCCGTATTTTGTTTCGGATAGGATTCTTATGAATCCTTCATTGTTGCCTTCTGTCATTGCTTTTCCGTTGGCAGAAAGAGGGAAAATACTTTCTTTGTAGTCGGTATTTTCGGCTTTTATTTCTTGCTCTGTAAGCCCTATTTGTGCAATTTCTGGTACGGTGTACATATTTATAGGGTACTTTTTTATATCCAATTCTTGGTTAATGCCCTTTATTTTATTGATAACAAAAAGCCCTTGTGCCGAGCCAATATGGGCAAAGCGGCTTTTCCCGTTTACATCGCCTATGGCAAAAATTGATGGGATATTTGTTCTGCAATCGTTATCTGTTTTAATATAGCCGTTTTCGGTGTCTATATTTACCGCAGATTTTGGGAAAATTCCCAATCTTTTTTTTGTGTTGATAATCATATCACATTTTACCGTTTTTTCGCCTACTTTAAGGTTGCCATCGGAGTAATTATCAGTTGTATCAAGCGTTTGGTTAAACACAATCTCAATTCTTTCTTTTTTGAAAAGGGTAATAAGGTAGTCGGACAAATAATTATCTGAAAGTGGCAATATGCTCTGAGTATCAGCCACAAGCGTAACTGTTTTTCCAATCATTTTAAAGAATTGAGCCAGCTCTACTGCAACGGCATCATTTCCTGCAACAACGATATTTTGTGGAAGTTCTCGTTCTATAAATAGATTTTTTACATCTACAACCAAGTCGTTGTGCTGGCTTGTAATGGCTGGTGATTTTGAGCCTGTGGCAATGAGTATATGGTCGGCTTCAAAGCTGCGGTTATCAGCAAAGACTGTGGTTGGCGAA
>CAMZKQ010000083.1 GCA_947311265.1 uncultured Chlorobiota bacterium
AACTGAGCATGCTTTGGCCAATTCTTTGAATATCCCAGCGGTAAGAACCCTTGATGTTTTTGGGCTAAAAAAAATGCTTAAGGCCTTTGAGAGGGCTAATTTTGTTCAAATTGTAAAAGATAAGAAAAAATTGGGGCATTCTGTCATTTTGGGGGGGTGTGGTGCTAGCTTAGAGGAGCTAACGACCTTATATACTGCGTTTTCTAACAGGGGGCATTATGCACGCTTAAAGTATCTGAAAAAAGATAGCTCGACTTATAATAAAGCATTAATCTCGGAAGAGGCGGCTTTTATGCTCTCTAAAATACTCGCTCAGGTTACTCGCCCAGATATGCCTAATGGCTGGCAAAATAGTGTGCATCTGCCAAAGGCTGCATGGAAAACAGGGACATCTTATGGGCGAAAAGATGCTTGGAGTATTGGCTACACTAAAAAATATACGGTGGGGGTTTGGGTCGGCAATTTTTCGGGACAGGCTGTGCCAGAAATGAGTGGGGCACAAGCGGCTGCTCCTTTACTTTTCAAAATCCTAAATACGGTGGATTATAATTCTGTGCAAAGCAATTCTGCTGTGCCTAAAAATATTGATTTTAGGGAGGTCTGTAGCAATTCTGGGCTTTTGCCCAGTGAGTTTTGTAAAAACTCAATTGTTGATGCCTATATACCTGGGGTGAGTAGTATGAAAATATGCGACTGTACAAAGGCGGTTTTTGTATCTGCCGATTCGTCAAAATCGTATTGTACGGATTGTTTGCCAAAGTCGGGCTATAAGCAAAAATGGTATCGAAATTACCCGCCAGAAATGATTACTTTTAATACTGCTAACTCTATTACCTATGTAAAAATACCGCCCCATAATGCTGATTGCGGGCGTGTTTTTAGTGGTGATGCTCCTAAAATAACTTCGCCAATAGCCAATATCGAGTACCTTATTGATGTGCAGGACAGTACAAAAGTAATGCTAACTAGCCATGTTTGTTCTGATGTTAAAACTGTATTTTGGTATATTAATGATAAGTTTTACCAAGCGGCTACTGCTGGTGAAAAACTTTTTGCCCTTGTCCCAGAAGGGAAAGTAAAAGTGTCTTGTTCGGACGATAAGGGGCGAAATTCAAATGTTTTTATTGATGTAAAATACATTAATTTCTGATGACTTATTTGTTAGGATTGTAAAAAAAGATAATTTATTTTTTAATTTTGTAGCCTATATTTCGATAAATTAATACCGTCAAGGATAGCCAATGATACAAAAGTGGAAAGCAAAAGCGATAGTACAAAAAACGATTTCATTTTTTCCTAAAAAAGAAAAGGTGAATTACCTGTTTCAAAAATATGTAACAAAGGGCGTATTTCTTACTGATGAATATTTTGGCTTTAAAATTATGCACGCTGGCGACCATATTGTTTACTTTAAAAAATATGCGGCTCGCCCTATTGGGAAAAGTAATGTTTTAGAACTCGGTACAGGCTGGTATCCGGTAATCCCTATTTTTATGTTTCTGTATGGTTTTAAAGAGGTATCGTCTATAGATATTCAAAGCTGGATGACCAAAGATAGCCAGATAACTACCATTGAAAAGTTTATTGAGTGGGAGAAGCAAGGGAAATTAGAGCCCCATTTTTCTAATTTTATCCCGCAAAGGTGGCAGCAACTTTTGGATATTATTGAGCATAAGCAGGACTATACTAAGGCTAAAATTAATAGTGCTATTTTGCTTAAAATTTCTATCCAAGATGCAAGTAGTACAGATTTGCCCACGAGTAGTTTCGATTTTATTTGTTCTAATAATACCTTTGAGCATATCCCCGAGCCAGTTCTAAAGGCTATTCTTATAGAGTTTTTAAGGATTGTAAAAAAAGATGGGCTAATGAGCCACTTTGTTGATATGTCCGACCATTTTGCCCATTTCGATAAGAGTATAAATATTTATAACTTCCTGCGATATACGAGCAAGAAATGGGCAAGGATAGATAATAAAATTCAGCCCCAAAACAGAATGCGATTTAAAGATTTTGAAGCCCTTTATAGGGCTATAAATTTGCCTATTTCTGAATTTGAACTTACAAAAGGCGATATTCAGGCTTTAAAAACGATACCATTATCTGCTGATTTTAAAGACTATACTGATGAAGAATTGGCCATTAGCCACGTTTATTTGGTGAGTAAACTTAATGGGTAAAAGGAGCAAAATTAGGATATTCAATGCCCGTAAGGTAAAGCCCATGTGCTGGCACAGATACCCCTGCCGATTGGCGGTTTTTAGCTTCAATAATTTTGCAAAAATCATCGGTTGAAATTTTGCCTTTGCCCACTTCAAATAGAGTACCTGTAATGGCTCGCACCATATTTCGCAAAAAACGGTTGGCTTTTATGGTAAAGATATGTTGGTTATCTCGAACAGTCCAATGGGCTTCTAGTATTGTGCAATCGTTGGTAAAAGCATCGGTGTGTAGCTTGCTAAAGCTGGTGAAATCGGTATAGTCGAAAAGCCGTTTTGCAGCTTTATTCATTGTTTCAAAATCTATATTGCCGTATAATCGGTAGGCATACTCTTGCAGGAAGGGCGATTTTTGGGTAACCACTCTGTACTCGTAGGTTCTGGAAAGTGCCGAAAATCGGGCATGTAAATCCTTGGGTACTTCATATATTTTTTCAATGGCAATGGCTTTTGGCAAAATGGCGTTGAGGCTGTAGAGGAGTTTATCTGTATCGGTAATTTTTGTTTTAGTTTCAAAATGGGCAACAAAAAATGTAGCGTGTACACCAGTATCAGTACGCCCTGCACCAACTATAGGGCTTGGTTTTCTTAGGACTTTTGCCAAGGCATTTTCTATGGTGGCTTGTATTGTAACTGCATTGGGCTGAATTTGCCAGCCATGAAATGGCTTGCCAAAGTAGCTCAACTCTATAAAATAACGCATCTAATAATCCTTATTGGTAGCTCTCTTTTACGGCATCTACATAGTCGGAGAGTTCGTTAGCCTTGTCTTCAAAATCGGTAAAAAATTGTTTTTTCTGCTCATCGTTAAATACACCTTCTAGTTTAATTAAATCAAATTTAACTTGTTTTAAAGAAGAAACTGCCGTTTCTAGGCGTAATTTTATAGTGTCGTGGGTGATGCCCATTTCTTTATAAGAATCGGCTAGTTTTTGTTTTGAGTTTATGGCATTCTGAATTTCTGAAACTAAGCGGGCATCGGTGGCTAGCTCTAATTTCTTGTTCAGCTTGGCTAATTCTAGTTCTGTGCGTTTTAAGTCGGAAGGTTTTATTTGCAGAGATAATTTTTTATCTTTTTCGACCAATAATTTAATTTGTTTCATGAAATTTTCAGTCATTCTTTTAATATCGCTAGTAAGGTAGGTATCAATATCTTCTGAGGTTTCTAGCTTATTTAGGATTTCTTTTCTGGCCTGTTGGGCTTCGGCAAGTAGCTTGTAATGCAGCTTGTTTTGTTGCGGATTATTTAGTGCAAACCTTTGATTATGTGCATATTTTGCTCTTTTACCTTGTTCCTTTTCTTGTAAAATTGCCCAATACTTAGGCTTTATAATCCAAGCATGTACAAAGGCGGCTAAGGAGGAAAGCATCCATAAAGTAAGGGCAAAATTCTCGAACCAATCCCTCTGGTCGGGGTGGATACCTTTAATATTGGCACTAATTTCGGCTTTGTATTTTTTAATCTGGCTTTTAAGTACTTTTTTCTGGCGGTTAGACGAGGCTCTATTTTCGTTAGAGATTTGCAGGTCGATAGAGTCCATCTTTTGTTGGTTTAATTCTATTGACTTGGCCGCTAAAATTGCCGTGGCATAATCTATTTTTTCGGCAGCCGTAAAGCGGTGGCTATTTTGCATGATTTTTTCTTTCACATCACGGCGTATCCGTGTGTCCTCATCGTTGGCAGCAACAATAAAAACGAGTACAAGTGGTAGGGCATATAGCCCCCCGTAGAGTATCCATTTTTTATTGCCAGAAATAATACCAGCCATCAAAACTGCTGCCCAGTTAAAAAAGCAGGTAAACGCAAATAACATCCATATTGGAAACCCTGATAATTTTTTCATTTTCGTTTTTTTAATTTTTTGTAACTCTTCTATTTGGCGTGTCTATCCATGAATTTACAAAAAAATCATGATTGCAAAGGTAACATTTTAAGCTAAAATTACAAGTGAATTTGATAAGTCCCTATTTTACGCTTTCTTGTTCTCATTTTTAGTAAATACTTTCTTAAACCAGTTCCCAATTCCACGCCAAAACCCAACTTTTTGCTTATCTGCACCAGCCTCATTTTTAGCAATATCAGTAGCCTTTTTTTCTGCCTTGGCAGGAATATCTGTAATGGTTTCTTTGGGTGCTTTTGCTTCCTTATTTTTAATTTTTTCCAGTTCGCTTGGCGAAATATTATCAAAAGTAAGGCGTGCCTCCTTTAAATCAATATTAATAATTTTATCCTTTTGAATTTCTTTTTTTAGGATTTTTTCCGATAGCTTATTTAAGATATGCTTTTGGATAACCCGCTTTACAGGTCTTGCCCCAAATTGCGGATTGTAGCCCGCACGGGCTAGCCAAGTAAGTGCAATTTGGGTAATGTTTAAGTCAATTTCTTTTTTCAATAATTTCCGCTTTAAGCTATTGATTTGTAAGCCCGCAATTTTGCGAATGCTCCTAAGGGAAAGCGGATGAAACATAATAATTTCATCAATCCTATTCAGAAATTCTGGGCTCATTTTTTCTTTCAGAATTTGCGAAACTTCCTGTTTGGCTTTCGCCATTTCTTGGCGATAATTAGTTTTATTCATGCGTTCAATGCTTTCCAAAATTTTATCCGCCCCAGCGTTGGAAGTCATAATAATAATTGTGTTTTTAAAATTAACGGTACGCCCTTTTCCGTCTGTAAGTCGCCCATCATCAAGCACTTGCAAGAATGTGTTGAACACATCCTTGTGGGCTTTTTCAATTTCATCGAGCAGAACAACCGAATACGGTTGTAGCCGTACGGCTTCTGTTAATTGTCCGCCTTCCTCGTAGCCCACATAGCCCGGAGGTGCACCTGCCAAGCGAGATGCCGCATGCTTCTCCATGTACTCCGACATATCAATCCGCACGATTGCTTTTTCATCGTCGAAAAGGAACTCGGCAAGGGCTTTTGCTAGCTCGGTTTTGCCCACCCCAGTTGTGCCTAGAAAAATGAATGACCCAATGGGTTTGCCATCGTCCGCCAAGCCGGCACGGCTTCTTCGCACGGCTTCCGACACTGCCCTTATGGCCTCTTTTTGCCCAATTACTCGCTTGCCAAGTTCTTCCTCCAAATTGACTAGCTTTGCCGTTTCCTCGGCATTCATTTTAGAAACAGGAATACCCGTAACATCAGATACTATCTCGGCAATAATTTCTCTGCCTAGTTTATCTCTAAACATGGGGGTATCGGAGTGGTTTTTAGTCAGCTCTTCATTTAGTTTTTCGAGGGCTTTATCGGTGTCTAAAATGTCTTTATGCTGAATTTTTGCAGCCAGTTCGTAGTCGGCCTCTTCTTTGGCTTTTTCGCAGGCTTTTTTTAGTTCGGATTTTTGCTCCCTTAGGGCGGCAATTTTTGTAATAATTGCTTTTTCAGACTCCCAAATTGCACGTAAGCGGGTACGTTCATCGCTAAGGTCTTCGATTTTAATTTTTAATTCATGAGCTGTTTTTTCGTTATTTTCTTCTTTTAGGATTTGTTTTTCTACGCTGAATTGGTTTATTTTTCGTTCCAATTCATCAATTTCTGCTGGCAAAGCATTCATTTCTAAGCGTAGCTTAGAGGCTGCTTCGTCAATTAAATCAATGGCTTTATCGGGCAAAAAGCTATCGGTAAGGTAGCGTTGCGAAAGCTCTACGGCAGCAATTATTGCTGAGTCGGAAATATTTATCCCATGGAAATTTTGATATTTCTCTTTTATTCCACGTAAGATAGAAATTGTATCTTCGGTGGTGGGTTCATTCACCACTACTTTCTGAAATCGCCGAACAAGGGCTTTGTCTTTTTCAAAATATTTTTGGTACTCATCGAAAGTGGTTGCTCCAATGGCTTTTAACTCGCCCCGGGCGAGTGCGGGTTTTAATATATTGGCAGCATCCATTGCACCGCCCGACCTGCCTGCTCCTACAAGTAAGTGTATTTCGTCAATAAATAAAATGACCTCGCCTGCCGATTGTTGCACCTCGTCCACAATTTGCTTTAGGCGTTTCTCGAACTCACCTTGCTTGCTAGCACCAGCAATTACCGAGCCCAAATCGAGCGAATATATAATGTTATGTTTTAAATTTTCAGGCACATCACCCCTAACGATTCGCCAAGCTAGCCCTTCTACTATGGCGGTTTTTCCGACCCCTGCTTCGCCAATAATTACGGGGTTGTTTTTCCGTCGGCGGGATATTATTTGCAATATTCGACGAATTTCGTCAATTCTTCCGATTACGGGGTCAATATCGCCAGCTTTAATTTTCTCGTTTAGGTTTACGGCGTAGGTGTCCAGTACTTCGTAGGGGTTTTTTTCGGGTTCGGAGGGGACTGTTTTTCGTAGCTCTTTTATGGCTTCTCGGATAGCTGTGGCAGTGGTTTCTTTTTTTAGGAAGGGTTTTGCAATTTTGCTTTCCAGTAAAATCCCGGTAAGGATATGCTCGACAGAAATGTATTGGTCGCCAATTTTTTGGGCTTCTTGCTTGGCTCTGCTTAGGGAGTTTTCTACTTCTTTATCCACGTCCATTTTCTGCCCTGTTGGGGCAGATGCGGTTTGCGAGGCTTGTTTTTTTACTTCTGCCCTAAGGGCATAAATATCTATACCCAGCTTGCTTAAAATGAATGGGGTAACACTTTTATCAGTTTCAAAAACACCATAGAGAAGATGGGCATTTTTAATTTTTTTGCACTTGTGTTTTTTAGCAAAATCGGCACCTGTTTTAAGTGCTTTTTGTGCCGTTTTTGTGAAGTTATTGTAGTTCATTTAGTCTGTATTGAGCTAGTGTAATATTAAAACCGCTAGGTTTTAAGACAAAGATAGTAAATAAAAAGAGTAAACAAATTTTAGAAAATATGAAAAAGACTATTTATTTTTATATTTTTGAAATTCATTTTAAAAAACGAACCATGAAAAAGAAATTTATTTTATTATTTAGCCTAGCGATTTTGTTTTTTTCGGGCAAGGCAGTAGCACAGGATTTTATTGATGCTTTTCCTGCTAATATTTTATTTTCGACAGCTACTAGC
>CAMZKQ010000084.1 GCA_947311265.1 uncultured Chlorobiota bacterium
CCCACACTCCATCTGTTCTTGGATAACCCACTCGGGACACCTTACCCTAGCCGTAGGCTACGTCAATGGGCAACACACCGTTATTTTTAACGACCCTTGGGGCAACAAAAACACTGCTGGCTATCCGTCTTACGACGGAAAAGATGCTTACTACGACTGGCCAGGCTACCACAATGGCTACCAAAACCTAGACCCAGACGGCTCGCATGGCACTGTAGCTTGGACGCTTACTTGCCGAAGCAGCGAACCCACTTATGACGATTTGCAAATTGAAAACACCTCATACAATCATGGTTTTTACATGAATAACTCCGAAGACGGTGCAAAAATGGCGTACTACCGCCATGTAAAAGACCCTGCCGGAAACTCGGGGCATATTTGGTGGACTGGCGGAACAGGCGGTGCAGCCTCCGATGTTTGTTGGGTAAAATGGACACCCAATTTGCCACAAAATGCAACTTACAAAGTAGAAGTTTATATTCCTGCCGTTTTCACGGATACTTATTCTGCCGCCGCAATTAATACTGCCGCAGACTATAAAATTACGCACAGTGCCGGAACGGCAACAGTTACCATAAACCAAGCCGCCAACCAAGGCAGTTGGGTTACTCTTGGTACTTTTCAATTCCCGCAAGGGAAAGTAGGCAATGTCAGGCTTGGCGATGCTGTAGTCCCTGCCGAGAATGGAAAAAATATACTTTTTGATGCCGTAAGATTTAGCCAAGTGGCCACCTCCCTAATAGTAAGTTCCACAAACGTAACTTGCACAGGAGCAGCCGATGGTACTGCTACCGTAACGGCAAGCCCGGGCCCGGCGGTACATACTTACTTATGGTCGCCCGGTGGGCAAACCACGTCCTCTATTTCTGGCTTATCACCAGCCACCTATACGGTAACTGTAACCGACGGTGCAGCAGCCACTTACACCGCAAATGTAACCATTGAAGAAGCCCCCGTTTTGCTTAGCGTTAGCACCACAAAAACAGAACCTAGCTCCTTTGGTGCTACTGATGGGCAAATTCAGGCAACTGTTACAGGCGGAGCAACACCTTATTCGTATAGCTGGTCGGCAGGTGGTTCGACTTCTAGTTTGGCAGAAAACCTTGCTGCTGGGGCATATACAGTTACAGTAACTGATGCAAATGGCTGTGTAAAAACGAGTTCGCAAACTTTAATAGACCCAATCTGTACTTCCTGTTGCGAGTTGCTTAACGAAAATTTTACAGGGCAAGTTTTGCCTTCCAACTGGACACTTAACGACTTTGCTGGGAATGGTTATGATTGGACATTTAACGACCCGGGAGGGCGTTTTCCTGCCAGCTTGTCTGGGGCTAATTTTGATAGTGATTTTGCTATTTTCGATGACGATAATTTGGGTAATACGGGCAACCTTTCAGACGCTAGCCTTACTACTCCTGCTATAAACTGTACAGGGCGTAGCACTGTTTTGCTCAAATTTACCCAACGCTTTCGCCATTCGGCGGGCAACCCTGCCACAGGAAAATTACAAGTGAGTACCGATAATATTAGTTGGACTGATATTGCCACTTATAGTGCGGCTACGGTGGGTGCTACAGTTTCTGAATTTGATATTTCCGCACAAGCGGCTAACCAAACCAGTGTATATATAAGGTGGCGATATACCGATGCCAGCAACTGGTCGAACTATTGGGCGATTGACAATGTTTTGGTTTATGCACCGCCTTCTGGCACAAAAACAATTTCTGCCAATGGCGGTGATTATCATAACTTTACAGAGGCAATTAATGCAATAAATAATTGCGGTGTTGGGGTAGGGGGCATCACTTTTGTAGTAACCGATGGCGAAATTTTCACTGAAAATTTGCCTGTAATTACGGCCACAGGGGAGGCTACAAAACCTGTTATGTTTAAAAAGTCAGGAACAGGGAGCAACCCTGTTTTAAAATCGTTAGGCACAGGGGCAACTTCCGATGCCGGATTTTCCCTTGCGGGAAGCGATTATTTTACCTTTGATGGTATTGATGTTAAAGTGCCAAGTGGCTCGGCTTTAGAGTATGGATTTTATTTGCATAATACTTCGCCCACCAATGGTTGCCAGCACAATACCATAAAAAATTGTACCATTACTTTAAATAAATCCAACGCTAACTCCAAAGGTGTTTTTCAGACTGTTCGGGCAAATGTGCCTACTGATGTGTTGGGGGCAAATTCCTACAATAGTTATCAAAATATAAAAATAACGAACGTTTTTAGTGGGATAGAATTACTTGGGAACTACACTGCTTCTGCACCTACATACTACGATTTGGATAATGAAATCTCTAATTGTGAGGTTTCTAATTTTGGGCTAGCCTCTGGTGCAACATCAAGAGCATCAGGGATATATGCGGAAAGTTTAGCCAATATTCAAGTATTTAATAATAAAATTCATAACCAAAATACAGATAACCGAGCTTATGGCATATATTTGGCAGAGTATTGCTCGGGTAATATCTATAAAAATAAAATTTATGACCTAACAGGCTCTTCCACAGGCAGGCAAGTAGCAGGAATACGCAGCTATTTGGCAAATTGTAGTATTTATAAAAATGAAATTTTTGATATTCAAGGGGCAGATAAAACCGTAGGTATTGAAATTGTTTTAGGCAATTCTACTTCTATTTCTAATAATTTTATTTCGGATATTAAAGCCCCAAATGCAGGCACATTAAGCATTCCTTCAACGGTAGGGATTAGCCTTATTTCGCCCTTAGGCACGCAAAGCGTTTTTTATAATACGGTGTACCTGTCGTTTACGTCTGCCAATGGGGGCAACGAAAGTGCTTGTTTTTATTTGGATAATACAGTTGCCGATTTAAGGAACAATATTTTTGAAAATAATTCGCTTGCGACTACAGGTACTCGGGCTAATGTTCTGTATTTTAATGATTTGGCAGATATTACAGGGCTTTCGGCAAGTACGAATAATAACTTATACTACAACGGTTCTGCACAGCAAAATACGCCTTGGCGTATCGAAAAGTGGGGGCAACCAACTATTTAAACTTAGCAGCATATAAAGTGCCTTCGCCCAACGATGTAAATTCTATTGAGCAAAACCCGGTATTTAAAAGTACCACTTTGCCTTATAATTTACACATCAACCCTACTGTGCCATCGGGTATTGATGGGGGCGGTACGCCAATTATCGGTTTTACAACCGATTTTGATGACGAAGCTAGAGATGCTTTAAATCCAGATATTGGTGCAGATGAATACGATACAGGAGGGCCCCTTTGCGGGAATTACACTATTGACAATACTTTGGCAACAGCCGGAACCAATTACAATAATTTTACTGATGCAATTAACGATTTGAATGATAGAGGCTTATCTTGCCCTGTTATTTTTAATGTACACGATAACCAATCTTTTGTAGAGAATACGCCAAGTTTAGAAGTCTCGGGAACTGCGGTAAATACGATTACTTTTCAAAAATCGGGTGGGGGAGCAAATCCAATTATAAAACCAACAGGCACTACAAGCGATGATGATTTTGCTATCCACATAGCAGGGGGCGATTATTTTACATTTAATGGTATTGATGTTTCAATCTCTGCTGGCTCGGCGGTAGAGTACGGCTATTATTTATCTTCGGTTTCGCCAACCAATGGGGCTTCGCACAATACAATTCAAAACTGTAAAGTTACGCTTAATAACCTAAATATCAAATCGGTAGGTGTTTATCAATGGATTGATACAAAGATAACACCTACTGCGGCAAGTGGAGCAAATTCGTTTAATACTTACGATAATGTAGCCATTGAAAACTGCTATTTTGGTATGAAAATATATGGCTACGATGTTGCCGGGCAAGCCCCTCTTTACGATGATGGTACGCAAATTCTAAACTGTACGGTTAATAATTTCGGGCATACTGGGCAAGCCAACCGAGCAGTTGCTATTCATACTTGGAGCCAGAAAAATTTAGATATTCATAGCAATACAGTTACCAATGGTACAACCAATTTGCGTACTTTGGGCATCTATGCCGCAGGCAATAATTCTGGGAACATTTACAATAACCTCGTGCATGGGCTGTATGGTACCGACTCCCAAGTAGTGGGTTTGCGTGCCTACGAAAGCTCGGTAAATTTTTATAACAACGAAACCTACAATATCGAAGGGGTAGATATGGCTGCTGGGATTGAAATTTATGGTGGTACGTCCACCATTTCCAATAATTTTGTGCGAGATATTCGTACCCCAAACACCGACACTTATACCTTTCCTACCGCAAGGGGCATATCCAACCGAAAAGCAACGGTAAATATTTTTAATAATTCCATTCTTCTGAATGCCGTTTCCACAGCAGAAACTAGCGAAAGTGCAGGTATCTTTACCGAAGGATTTAGCTACGGCTCGGCAACTTCGGATATCCGTAATAATATTGTGATAAACAAAACCGATATAACCATCGGCGGCTTTGCCGTTGCACTCTATAAATCGGCAGAATATTCTACCATTTCAGTAAATTCGGATAACAACCTATACTATGCTGGCACACCCGATGCAAAGCACCTGATTTACTACGATACCAATGTGGCAGACCAAACTTTGGCACAATATAAAACACGCACAAATACTTACGAACTCAATTCGATTACCGAAGATGCACCTTATATAAGTAGCACAAATTTGCATATCCTCACATCGGCAATTACCGAAATTGATGGCGGAGGGCAAGTAATCCCACTCATTACTGCCGATTTTGATGCCAATGCAAGAGATGCCACAACACCAGATATTGGTGCTGATGAATACAACTGCGATTTCATCGTTTGGCGAGGTACTACAAATACCGACTGGGCAACAGCAACTAATTGGCGAAAACAACAAGTTCCAAGCTCGTCCGATGATGTTGTAATTCCTGACGTATCTGCAAAAAGTAATAATTTCCCAATACTAACTTCCGCAGGAGCAACCAATAACTTAACCATTTATAGCGGTGCTAATTTGCAAATTAATCCTAATTTTTCACTTTCCGTGAACGGAACGATGAGCAACCAAGCAGGAAATTCTGGCTTAGTTATAAAATCTGATGCCACAGGAACAGGCTCATTTATAAATGCCACAGCAAGTGTGCCTGCTACTGTAGAGCGGTATTTAACGGGTACACAATGGCACTATTTGGCTTCGCCAATCGAAAATGCCCCCCGCTCGCTTTTCCACGCAAATAATTTTTTATTTTACGACGAATCTACTGCAGACACTTGGAGCGGAGGCGTATTTAGTGGCACACCAGGTTGGACTGCTTTTACCAATCCCAACCTATCCACACAAGAAGGCTATGGCTACTATTACTACCAAACCACCCTCAATTTTACAGGCAACCTGCATGCAGGCACATACACCAGCCCACTACTAAGCGTTACCGCCGCCGAAGGCGTTGCTTATGATGGTTGGCACTTGCTCGGTAATCCGTACCCTTCGGCAATTGATTTTTCTGCAGCAAATATTACCGCAACAAATATCAACTTAACCAACTTGGATAACAGCGTTTACTTTTACGATGATGTAGCCCACAACTACAAAGGCTGGAATACTGGCAGCGGTGGTATAAATGGAGGCACGCAGTATATTCCTGCCATGCAAGGCTTTTTTGTACATGCCTCGGCAGATAATGCTACTTTTGAAGTGGAAAATGCAGCAAGGGTGCATAATACAACCTCATTTTATCGTAACGAAAACACAGGTAACGAAGGTCAGTTTTTAACCCTTGAAACCACCGCAAATGGATTTACCGACGAAACAAAATTAGTAGAAAACACCAGTGCCAATCATACTTTCGATAGCAATTACGACCTCTATAAAATGTATTCGCCAGACGAAAATGTACCACAAATTTGGTTGATAGACCAAAACACAGCATTTGCATTAAATGCTATTGATTATTTCTCTGGCGAAACAGTAATCCCAATAGGATTTAGAGGCAATAACTCGGCAAGTTATCAAATCCGACTAAGCGAAAGTAACTTTCTTTTTACACCGTATTTGTACGATAAATTACTTAACCGTTCGCAAAACTTGCTAACACAGCCTGTTTACACTTTTGCCCACGCTGGCGGGGTGGCACTTGGTCGCTTTGAAATCCGCTTTGCGGCACCTACGGCGATTGCCCAAATGGAGGGTGTTAAAATTAATGTTTACCCCAACCCTACAACAGGAAAAATCACAATAAATAGTGGCACAATTGCAATTGATAAAATTGAACTTACCGATGTAACAGGCAAATTAATCCTGACTAAGAAAATAGACACTTCACAAATTAACCTGTCTAAATTTGGAGCTGGTATCTATTTTATGAAAATTTATACTGAAAATGGACTGTTTATTAAAAAAATAATTGTGGATTAAAGCAAAAAGTCTAATTTCGTAAAAAAAGATTTTAAGATATAAATATGAATTTCTATAATTTAAGTGTAAATTCGCCTAAGGGCGAAATAATAAAAATGTCCGATTTTGAAGGGCAATTGTTGTTAATTGTAAATACTGCTACAAAGTGTGGGCTTGCCCCACAATTTACAGCTTTGGAGGAGCTGCATAAAAAATATAAAGATAAAGGGCTTGTGGTCTTGGGATTTCCTTGTACTCAATTCCTGAACCAAGAGCCAGAAACGAATGAAACTGTTGAGGAGACCTGCCAAATAAACTTTGGGGTAACATTTCAGCTGACTGAAAAAATAGAGGTGAACGGTAAAAATACCCACCCTATTTTCGAGTTTTTAAAAAGTGAACTTAAAGGTACATTTGGTAAAAAAATAAAATGGAATTTTACTAAATTTATGATTTCAAAAGAAGGAAAACCACTAAAAAGATATGCCCCAACCACTAAACCAGAGGCTATAGAAAACGATATTATTAAAAATTTATAACACAAAAATAAGCCATGAAAAAAACGTATGTAATAGTAAGTGCTATCGCACTGAGCTTTGCTCTTTTGTTTGTAATAACAAGTTTTAAGACTACAGAAACTGCTCGCCCAGATTTAGGAATTTATGAATATAGTTTTAATACCCCAAAAGGCGAGCTAATAAAAATGGACGCATTTAGAGGCAAAACTATCTTGATTGTAAACACCGCTACACAATGTGGGCTTACACCCCAGTTTGCAGGGCTCGAAAAATTACACAAAAAGTATAAAGACAAAGGGCTTGTAGTCATTGGGTTTCCTTGTAACCAGTTCCGTAACCAGTCGCCAGAATCTAACGAAACTGTTGAGGCAGTTTGCTTAAAGGAGCATGGGGTAACCTTTCAACTGACTGAAAAAATAGACGTTAATGGAGAAAATGCACACCCATTATATGTGTATCTTAAAAACCAACTAAGAGGTAAATTAGGCAAGGATATAAAATGGAATTTTACAAAGTTCCTAATCTCTTCCTCGGGGAAACCACTCAAACGCTTTTCGCCTAAAACAAAGCCAGAGAGCTTTGAAGACGATATTATTGCCGCACTTGAAAAAAAATAATAGCCACGGTATTTAAAATTATGATAAAAGTAGGATTAACAGGCGGCATTGGGAGTGGAAAATCCTTTGTAAGAAAAATATTTGAACATTTTGGAATACAAACTTATGATGCCGACTTTGAAGCAAAGCAATTAATTAATAATAGTGCTGATGTTATCTCTAAAATTAAAGCTAGTTTTGGAGAAAATATTTACTTGAGCAATGGGCAGATTGATAAAATGCAACTTTCACAGCTTATTTTTCAAGATAAAAACAAGCTAAAAACGATAAATAATATTGTGCACCCTGCGGTAAAAGTTCATTTTAATAGCTGGTGCGAAGGTCATAAATCTGCACCTTATATTATAAAGGAAGCTGCCATTCTTTTTGAAAGTGGAGCATTTAAGCAAGTGGATAAAATAATAAGCGTTACCGCCCCCGAGCAGTTAAGGATTGCACGTGTGCTTGCACGAGATAAAATTACAGAGGCACAGATTCGCCGTAGAATTAATGCTCAAATGACTGATAAAGAGAGAACTAGTAGGTCTGACTATGAAATTGTAAATGCTGGGAAAACAATGCTACTAGAGCAGGTTTTAAAAATACATAAAGCAATTATGCAAATATAAATAACGGAAATGTGCATTGTGGCGGGTATTTATTTTGTCCCTAAATTTATATTAATTGAAGATGATAATTATTTTATGTATTTTTCCATAAAGTCAAAATTAGGCTTATCGTCTTTTGCTGGTAATTTAACCCAAATAATTCAAAAAAGTACAAAATTAGGTGTAAAAGTGTTATTTTTAATTGGACTTATGAATAATGTGGGTTAATTAGTAAAATTAAAATCCAACTATTTTCTTTGTTGCAAAAAAACGCCCTACAAGTAGGGCGTTTCCAAGTCATAGTAGTTGTAATACAACTCATCAGAAGTAGTCGTTTTCGGTCGTTTTTATTTTATAATCAATTTACGACTTGTTTCAAAGTTTTCAGTTTTGATATTTACAAAATATATTCCTGCTGGGATTTTTGAAATATCAATGCTTTTAACTGTTTTATTATCAAAATTTGTTGTAGATATTGTTTTTCCAACGATATTTACAATGCTGATTTCTGCTTTTTTTGAGTCATCGCCAATAGTAAGGTAAAGCGTGTTATCAGCTGGATTTGGGTACATTGATATTTCTACTTGTTGTAGTGAGTTTATGCCTGATGCAGCACTCAGGCTCCAAAAATACAACTGTGTTGTCCCGAAAGTTGTAGCACTTGCATTAGTTATATCTTCATGAACTGCACCGCTAAAATCTGCAACAGTTCCCATTGTAAGCCCTGCATCGAAACCATTTTCATTAGTAGTAAATGCGGCGGCTGTTGTTTCTTTTGTTAAAACAAGCCCTGCATCTGTTCCTCCGTGGTCGGGTGCAACAAACCAAGCACCTGTATAGTTTGTAGATTTTGGATAGGTAGAACCACCAAGATATGTTTTTCCACCGTATTCAATAATTCCTTTTACCCAGTCTGCAGCCATTGTTGTGTTATCAGTACCTGTAAAATAGAAGTATTTTTTCTGTAGGACTCCATCAAGGCTATATTTGAGGAACATGCCGTCGCCAAATTGCATATCCACGTAAGTGTTATCATCGTTCATTCCTGCACGTCCGCCAACATATACACTATTTCCTATTACATTAACTGTTGTGGCATTATACCTGTCGTTGCCATTGCCTTCGCCAAAATTTCTTTCCCAAACAAGGGTGCCGTCTGTTGCAACTTTAATTATTTCAAGGTAAGTATCTCCTCCGTGAATATCCGAACATAAATAAATATTTCCGCTTGCATCTAAATCAATATCAATAATTCTTGAAGCCGAAGGAAAATCAATATAGTCATACCACTCAAGAACTGTTCCCGAACTTGAAAGTTTTGCTAGCATGCCGTCTTGGAAGTTTTTAGCAGTCCAACCTGCAATATAAACTGTATTTCCGTCTGATGTTGCTCTTACTGCATACGCTTTGTCGCCCGAGCCTGCATAAAGGTCTAGTTTTGTTACAGAAACTAAGTTTCCGTTTGACGCATTATAAACAAGCAACATAAGGTCTGTAAAAACCATCGTAAATACTGCAAATGATGTAAATGTTACCATCGCCGTCAATGGCAATATTACGAGTGCTTGCACCGCCTACCGTAATTCCATTTCCTCCGGGTTCAACGAGTTTTTCGCCTCTATCTTCTGCACCGTATTTTTTCGACCATAGTACCGAACCGTCGGATAATTGTAATTTTGTTACAACAATATTTGACTCTGTGTAATCGATGGTTTTATTTGCATGAATTACATAGGCATTTCCAGCACCATCACTTACCCAGCCTCCAAAATCATCATCGGCAGATATGTAGGAATCCTCGCTTCCATACAAGTAGCCATAATTTACTGTAAAATCTGCACTTGCAAATTGTGCAAATAAGCTGGTGCTTGCAAATAATAAAGTTGCAATTACTGCTAATTGTTTTGTAAAATTTCTCATAGTATAAATTTATTAAATTGATAAATAATTTTGAAACAAAAATAAATGTTTATTAATGAGAATGCAATGCAACTTTAGAATATGATACAATCTATTTAGAGTTAGGGCAAAGAAAGCTTGTAACCGTTTGTAAAAAGAGAGTTATCTACTTGCAAGTTGTTGATTTTTAGTTGTTATTAAATAATTACTCTTTTTTTAGTTTTTAGACCGGATTCATGAATAATCTATTGCCTTTTTTATTTTATTAGGGGTTAAGTAATTTTCCGAAATTTCTGAGTAAAATTTCTCTTTTGCGATGCGATACTGGGATTTTTGAGTTGTCTTTCATATAGACAAATCCTGAATCTCTTTTTTCAAACCTCTCTATGTAATTAAGGTTGATAAGGTGGGAGCGGTGTATCCTGATAAAATCGTATGCTTGGAGTAATTCTTCATATTCTTTTAGGGTTTTTGAAATCAATATTTTTTTACCATCATTTAGAAAAAAGGTGGTATAATTATTTTCTGACTTGCACCTTATAATATTCTGAATATTAACAACATATATATTTTCGGTTGTTTTTAGTATTAATTTTTGTGCTTGATTAGTAATATTTTCAAAATTACTTAGAAAGGCTTTGATTTTGATTTGCTCATATTCTTTTTCGAGTGCCTCAGTAGTACGATTTAAGGCACTTATAAAGTCTAAAATATCAATTGGCTTTAGAATAAAATCTATGGCACTAAATTTTATAGCCTGTAGTGCATTTTCCTGATGTGCAGTGATGAAAATTAGTTTAAATTTATTAAATTTTAATTTCTTGAGCAGGTCAAACCCTGTGCCGTCAGGCATATTTACATCTAAGAAAACAATATCAGGAAAGTGGCTATGAATTATATCAATACCTTCGGCAACGTTTTTGGCATTGGCAACAATTTGGATATTAGGAAAATGAGCCTCAATAAGTTGGCTTACAATTTTGTGGGTTTTTTCTTCGTCGTCTATTAGTACAGCTGTTATCATTTCTTGCGTTTAAAATTCTTCTTCAAAAGGGATTTTGAACCTGACTTCTGTTCCAGTAATGGTTGAATTACTGCTGCTTAAATCTCTGATTGAAAATTCAATATTTTTTTTGCCTTTCTTATTTAAAATAAGGGATAATCTTTCTTTCGTTATTTCAGTAGCCAAGGATTTATGTTTCTTTTTTTTCTTGTTTTCTGAAATTCCTTTCCCATTATCTTTTATAGTTACAAAAATAATATCTTTTTTTAGAATAAAGTTAATTTCTATCAATGCGTTTTCAGAATTGTTAGAAAATCCGTGTTCAACAGCGTTTTCTATAAAAGGCTGTACAAGCATTGGTGGGATTAGTGTGTTTTCTGGGTCTATATTTTCTGAGATATGTATTTTATAGTCAAAAGAAGGTGTTGAGCGAAGTTGCTGGAAACCAATGTAGTACTCTATCATTTTTAGTTCCTGCGAAAGCCGTATTTTTTCTTGCCTCGAACTTTCAAGTATCATTCGCATGAGTTTGGCAAAGTTAGAAAGATATAGGCTTGATTTTTGGGAGTCGTTTTCCAGCATGAAACTTTGTATGGCAAATATTGCGTTAAAAATAAAATGCGGATTCATCTGTACCCGAAAGAGTTTTTGCTCTACTTCTGCGGTGCGTTGTTGTGCTTTAAGTCGCTGCTTGCTAATGATTAGAAATGAGATAATTACAGATGATATAAAAAGCAAAATAAGTCCTGTAATAATCCAAAAATCACGTTCTGCTTTGGTATCCAATATTTCTTTTTTCTTTTCAAGGAGTTCTATTTTTTGTTCCTTTTGTGCTGTTTCGTACCGTACTTCTAATTCTGAAAATTTGTCTGTTGTTTCTGTGTTATAGATGCTATCACTGTAGGCTTTATATAGGTCTGAGAAATAGTAGGCATTCTTGTAGTCTTCAATTTCTGCATAGCCGTTTTTGAGGTAGGTGCAAGTTTCTACAAGCTCAAGGTAATTGGATTCAAGCGAATCTATTGCAAATGAATTTTTATAATATTGAATTGCTTTTTGAGACTGTTTTTTTTTCATAGAGCAACTGCCTAAGGTTTGGTATGCTCTCGAGGCATCTATTTTATAATTATGTTTTATAAAAAAATCTAAGGCTTTTTGAGAGTGTTTTTCGGCTTGTTCTATTTCCCCTTTTTTGAAATAAATTTGCCCAAGACTGTTTAAGCATTTAGCTGCATTTAGCCCATTTTTTAGTTGTGTGAAAATACGATGTGCCTCTGTGAGTTGCTTTTGGGCTTTGTCATAGCTCTCCATGTTTGCATAAACAAGAGCAGTATTTAGAAGGATAAGTGCTTGTCCTGACGAATCATTCAGGACTAAAAATTGCTCTTTTGCAAGATTGTAATATTTAATAGCCTTTTTGTATGTTCTTTTTGTATGTTCTTTTTTTATTGTACATATTTCCTATTGCTCCATAGGAATATGCCATTCCTTTTTTGTTACCCAACTTCTGATACATATCTACAGTTTCGGTATAATATCCCAATGCGTCATCAAAATTTCCACGCATCATGTGATTGTTTCCAAGATTTCCTAATACTGAAATTACCTGCATCGTATCTTGTGTGGCTCTGGCTAATCGAAGTGTGTGCTGAAAAGTTTTCTCGGCTAATTGTAGTTCCCCGGATTCGTTGTAATGAATACCTAAGCTGGTAAGTAAATATAAATGCTCTTTTATCAATTTATTTTTTTTTGCAACCAATATGCCTTTTTGTATATAATATAAAGAGCTATCTGGCATTGAGTAAAAATAGTAATTAGAAAGAGCAATATCTGCCTTTACTGACTCTCTGGGGTTTATGGAGGTTTGCGAAACAATTTTTAGGCTGTCAATATTGTTACCAACGGCTAATTGTGTAAAGAACATAAATAAAAAAAAAGATAATTTAGTTTTCATTATTGGTCGCTTAAGGGGGAAAGATAAAAGTAAAAATTATTAGTCCGAATAATTAATAAAAAAGTTCAAAATTAGGTGTAAAAGTTTTATTTTTAAGGTGTTAAATCTAAGTACATGACAATTTTTTAACGTAACAAAAATAGAACACTGATTACTATGACTGTTATGATAATTTATGATTTTTTTATCTGCAAAA
>CAMZKQ010000085.1 GCA_947311265.1 uncultured Chlorobiota bacterium
AAATATCGAGAAAGCGAAAAATACTACAACGACCTAAAAAACTCCCTCGACACCGCTTTCGAGGACGGCAAAAAAGAAACCGAAGAAGAATTAATCCCACTCTTGGAAGATGCTATCGCCAAAGAAAAAGAAGAAAGGCGACAAAAAGAGGAAGCCCTTGCCAAAGAAAAAGAAGAAAGGCGACAAAAAGAGGAGGCTATTGCTAGAGAAAAAGGTGCAAAAATAAAATTTGCAAAAAAAATGCTAAAATATGGAGAATCGCTTAAGGAAATTGCAACCGAAACAGGGCTAAGTATTGATGAAATTAAAAAGATTAAAATATAAATGACTTGATTTTTAAGAAAATATATTTTTTGTAGGCACAGAAGCCACAAAATCTTTCAAGTAAAAAGGCTCAAAATAAGCCACATCTTCAAACTCTTGCTTTGCAAATTTATCAAAAGTAAGCCCTACCATATCTTTTGCCGAAGGAAATATATTTTCAATAAACACGGCATTTTTATGCGTTAAAATTGCCTTACACTTATCCGCCCCATCGCCAAAAAAATAGACCTTCCCTCTATCCAAAAATTTACTATACGAATTTTGCTCTATAATATCCGCTTGCGTTTTTCGGCAACAGGTATTATCGGCATCAAAAATAGCAGCGTAAACTTCCAAACGGCGTGCATCAATCATGGGGCAAAAAAAAGCCACCTCCCCTACCCTGCCTAACGACTGGGCATTTGCCATGGACAGTAAAGTATCCGAAGAAATCAGCGGTACGCCTAGCCCATAAGCTATACCTTTTGCCGCAGAAACGCCTATCCGCAAGCCTGTATAAGAACCAGGTCCCTTGCTCACTGCAACCGCATCAAGGTCTTTAACTGTAAAGTTAGTCGTTTCAAAAAGTTGCCCAATATAAACGGTAAGCAAGCGAGAGTGCGAATAAGCCTCTTCAACACTTTCGCAAAGAGCTATTAACTTCCCATTTTCGGCAAGCGATACAGAGCAAGATTTTGTTGAAGTTTCAATATTTAAAATTAACGCCAATTTTTTTAGTCTTAAAGTAAAATAGAACAACAAAAATAAGCAAAAAGATAAAAGTGAAGAATTAATTTTAACTTTTCTGAATAATTATATAATAAACGTCGTAAATTATCTATTTTTGCATCTATTAAATCTTATCAAAATAAAATGGGCAACGACGATATTTTTAAAAAAGTAACAGCACACGCAAAAGAGTATGGATTTGTATTCCAATCCAGCGAAATTTACGACGGGCTAAGTGCCGTGTACGACTATGGGCAAAATGGCACTTTGCTCAAAAATAACATCAAAAAATATTGGCTAGATGCCATGGTCTTGCTCAATGAAAACATTGTGACCATAGATTCTGCTATTTTTATGCACCCCACAGTTTGGAAAGCCTCGGGGCATGCCGATGCTTTTAACGACCCACTTATCGACAATAAAGACTCTAAAAAACGCTACCGTGCCGATGTACTTATTGAAGATTATAGAGAAAAAATCCAAAAGAAAATAGACAAAGAGGTAACAAAAGCCGCCAAACGCTTTGGCGATGCTTTCGACAAAGCCGAGTTTTTAAAAACCAACGGCAGAGTACTTGCCAACCAGAAAAAAATAGACGAACTTACCAACAGTTTTCAAACGGCATTAGAAAACGACGACCTTGCGGCAATCAAACAAATTATTGTAGAAGCAGGTATTGTTTGCCCTATTTCGGGCAGTAAAAACTGGACAGATGTTCGCCAGTTCAACCTAATGTTCGATACACGCATAGGCTCGGTAAGCGATGAGTCGGGGAAAATATACCTTCGCCCAGAAACAGCACAAGGCATTTTTGTAAACTACCTCAATGTACAAAAAACAGGACGAATGAAACTCCCTTTTGGGATAGCACAAATAGGAAAAGCATTTAGAAATGAGATAGTTGCACGACAATTCATTTTCCGTATGCGAGAGTTTGAGCAAATGGAAATGCAGTTTTTTGTTCGCCCAGGCGAAGAGAAAAAATGGTATAGATTTTGGAAAGAAAAGCGAGAAAAGTGGCATAAAGCACTCGCCATGGGCGATGAAAAATACCGTTGGCACGACCACGATAAACTCGCCCGCTATGCCAATGCGGCTTCTGATATAGAGTTCGATTTCCCCTTCGGATTTAAAGAACTAGAGGGCATACACTCCCGTACCGATTTCGACCTTTCGCAACATCAAGAATTTTCAGGCAAAAAGTTGCAGTACTACGACCCAGAACTACAAAAATCGTATGTACCATACGTTATTGAAACTTCGCTTGGCTTAGACAGAATGTTCCTTTCCGTACTTTCCTCGGCTTACACCGAAGAAGTTATAGAAAAAGCAGATGGTAAAAAAGACACTCGTGTTGTTTTAAAAATTCCTGCCCCACTAGCCCCTGTAAAAGTGGCCATTTTGCCACTAATGAAAAAAGATGGTTTACCAGAATTTGCTCGTAAAATTATGGATAACCTAAAATTCGACCTAAACTGCAGGTACGAAGAAAAAGACTCCATAGGCAAACGCTACCGCCGACAAGATGCAATTGGCACACCATTTTGCATCACTATCGACCACCAGAGTTTAATAAACAACGATGTAACCCTCCGTTACCGAGATTCGATGAAACAAGAGCGTGTTTCTATTTTGGATTTACCAAGTATCATAAAATTGAAAACAAATATGAAAAATTTGTTAAAAAAAGTTGAGGCATAAAATAGCATCATAAAAAAATTGAATAAAAATTTCCAAAATAAAAGCTACGACTCCCATGCCGAGTGGTACAATAAATTATACCCGAATAATGAGGCAAAACTCGCTCATATCAAAAAACGTTTCAAAAGCGGAACAATTGATGCTTGGTTACATGCCCGAAAATACGATTTACTTTTGCCATTCTTGGGTAGCGGTAACTTCCTTACAATCGGCGATGGCGTTGGGGTGGATGCTGGACAGCTTAAAAATAGAGGCTTTGAGGTAGAAGCTTCAGACATTTCCTCCATGTTTTTACCACTCACCAAAGAGGCAGGTTATATTGATAAATTTTCAATTCAGAATGCCGAACATATAAATTTGCCTGATAATTCGGTAGATTATATTTTATGCAAAGAGGCCTATCATCACTTTCCTCGCCCAGCCATTGCTTTGTACGAAATGATAAGGGTGGCAAAAAAAGCAGTAATTTTAATTGAACCTGCCGACCCTGTTCTAAAAATGCCACTACTTATGGCAATGAATAATCGGCTTTCGCCGAAAAAGTTAAAAAAAATATGGAACAATAAATATTCCTACGAAACGGTCGGTAATTTTGTCTATAAAATATCCGAAAGGGAAATTGAAAAACATGCCGCAGGAATAAGCCTCCCGGCAGTTGCTTTTAAAGGCATACACGAAGATTTTTTTAAACCCGGCTACGAACTTTTAAAAGCCAATAATTCTGTTCCAGAATTTAAAGCCGTAAATAAAAAGATTAAACGCTTAAACTTCCTATCGCAACTACACCTATTGCCATACGGCTCTATGGCTGCGGTAATTTTTAAATCGCCCCCCGAACAACAACTAATTAACCAACTTTGTAATGCTGGCTATAAATACCACAATATCCCTAAAAACCCTTACATCTAATTTATAAAATTAATCTAAAATGGCCTACCACTCATTATCCGAATTTATAGAACGAATTGAAGCTGCTGGCGAATTGGTTCGTATAAAAACTAGAGTAAGCACAGAACTAGAAATTGCTGAAATTGCCGATAGAATGTCCAAAGCACCGGGCGGCGGCAAGGCACTACTTTTTGAAAATAATGGTACTGATTTCCCTGTGTTAATTAACGGGCTAGGCTCGCTAAAAAGAATGCATTTGGCACTAAATGTTAATAATTTCTCCGAAATAAGTGATGATATTGAGGCACTGTTCAAAAAAATGACAGGCCCTAAAAAATCGTTTATGGATAAGCTAAAAATGCTTCCAGAACTAGCCAAAGTAGCCAAATTTATGCCAAAAACAAAAGGCGGCAAAGGGGCATCGCAAGAAGTCATACACAAAAACCCCGATTTAAGCATTATCCCCGTTCTTAAAACGTGGAGCAGGGACGGCGGAAAATTCATCACTTTTCCGCAAGTAATTACCCAAGACCCACATACGGGGATTAGGAATATTGGTATGTACCGCCTACAAATCCTATCTAAAAACGAAACAGGAATGCACTGGCACAAACATAAAGTTGGCGAGCGGCATTACCGAGAATATAAGGCACTTGGGGAAAAAATGCCCATTGCCGTTGCCCTAGGTGGCGACCCTGCTTGCACCTACTCGGCGGTGGCCCCCCTACCCGACAACGTAGATGAATATATGCTTGCTGGTTTTCTGCGTAAGCAAAAAGTAACCATGGTAAAAGCCATAACGCAAGATATTTACGTCCCGGCTGAGGCCGATTTTATTATAGAAGGTTATGTGGACCCTTTGGAGGAGAAAATTTGGGAAGGTCCATTTGGCGACCATACTGGCTTCTTTTCTTTGGCGGATTGGTATCCCAAATTTCATGTAACTTGTATCACTCACCGCAAGCAGGCTATTTACCCAGCCACAGTTGTAGGTATCCCACCAATGGAAGATGCCTATATTGCCCGTGCCACAGGTGGGATTTTTAAAGCCCCTATAAAGATTACAATGCTACCAGAAATGGAAGATATGAATATTCCTGATGCTGGGGTGGCTCATAACCTGACCTTAGTTTCAATTCACAAGACATTTTCTGGGCATGCCCAGAAGATTATAAACTCACTATGGGGGGCTGGGCAAATGATGTTCAACAAAATGTTGCTCACTACCGATGCTAGTGTTAATGTGCATGATTATAAGCAACTTGCACAGTACTGCTCCCAGCATATCGACCCACAGTTTGATATACATTTTATGCGGGGCCCGCTTGATGTGCTAGACCACTCGTCCTCCAAATTTGCTTTTGGAAGCAAAATAGGTATTGATGCTACAAAAAAATACCCTGAAGAAATTTCTGGCGAAAAAGTAGCTAACCCAAAGCTTGCAGGAACTATTATTAATACACAAAGTTTAAAGGAAAAATACCCTGCTTTGCGTTCGGTAAATCTTACTTTGTTGGAAGATGAAATTTCTGCAATATTCATATCCATTGAAAAAACAAAAGGTGGTGAAGTACGCCAGCTTGCTCAAAATCTTTTCAGCGAAAGCGGTATTAAGCAAGTAAAATTTATCTTTTCTTGGATTACCCTGTTGATGTTTTTGATATAGAGCAGGCAACCTGGATTTTTGCTAATAATATTGAACCCTTGCGGGATTGTTTTGTTTTCCCTGCCTCAACAGAAAATGAGCCTTCGCATATTGCCTTTGATGGTACTCGAAAACGGGCTGATATTGATAATTTTAAACGGGATTGGCCGGATATTGTAACGGCCGACAGGGCGACTATTAGTTTGGTGGATAAACGATGGAGCGAGTATGGGATTGGGGATTTTATTGAGTCGCCTTCGGTGAAATACCGCCCGCTGGTGCTTAGTGATAAAGCGGTGGTAAAATGAGCGAGGCGTACAAAAAGGCAAAATCTTATGCGGCAGCATTATGTAGCCGAAGCGAGAGGTGTAGTTTTGATGTTTTGCAGAAATTGAGAAAAAGGGAACTCTCTGATGAGGAATGTGCTAAAATTATTGCATTTTTAAAACAAGAGAAATATTTAGATGATGCCCGCTTTGCGGAAAGCTATGCTTTGGATAAATTCAGGCTTAATAGCTGGGGAGTTATCAAAATTAGAATGATGCTTTATGAGAAACAAATACCTAGTAATGAAATAGATAAGGCTATACAGGCTATCCCGAAAAGGGAATATTTACGGGTGCTTAAAAAGGTGATTTCTGACAAGCTAAAAGTGCTAAAAGAGGAAGATGAATTTCTACTAAAAATGAAGGTAGCTCGTTTTGCCGCAGGGAAGGGCTACGAACAAGATGAAATTTTTAAAATCTTAGGGGAGTTGGTTTGAGGGGGGAGGTAATTGTAAATTTATAAATTACCAAAAAAAAGCAGCAAGATTCTCTGCATTATTTTTTGCATTATACAGTTTTTGATATGTATTGTATGCTTCTTTTCTCATTACTGTTTTTTTCTCTTTTGGTAAATTATAAAACATTGTCATTTTGTCCTTTAAACTATCAGCGGTTATATCTGCACTTAAAAGCTTTCCGTTGTTATTATTTACGATTTCGCTTGTTCCGCCAACATCGGTAGCTAATACGGGAATACTTGCCGACATAGCTTCCATTATAGAAACAGGTACACCTTTCGGTCGTGCTTGCATTTATAAATAAATCGACAGGTTTATTTACGTAAAAACTTTTTACTTCAGAGCTGCGAACTTGCCCGACTAAATTTATTTTAACATTGCTGGGTCTGTTTAATATTATTGATTTTATTTTGTCAATCATAATTCCGTCCCCTATGTGCGTCCATTCCACTTTAATCTCCAAACTTAAAATGGCTTTTGCAATTAAATCTACTCTTTTAAGGGGAATTATTGAAGAGCAACTATAAATTCTCAAAATGCTGTCAATGCTCATTTTTGATAGTCCTTCGCTAATTGTTCCCAATCTTAATATTTTAGCATTAAATTTTATTTTTTTGTATCTTTCTTGCAAATATCTTTTCCCTTGTTCTGAAATAAATAGTGCAGTATGTAGTTTTTTTAACTGATTTGTTCGGTATGGTATGTAATTATAATTTCTGTTTTCATATAAATCATATCCATGAAAACGAATAATAATTTTTGCTTCTGTTTTTAAAACCGGAACAATTTCACTTGTTTCTTTTCCCCAGAAAAAATAAAGTATTGTGTTTTTATCTGCCTTATTAATAATTGTGTTAAGTTGGTTGTTTTTTTGTAAATACTGTATTCTATAAGAGGCTATTATCCATTGTATTATGTTTTTTTTACTCCTGTAAACTTTTTGCTTAAAGAACTCTTTTATAAAAAGAAATAAGTTTTTGCTAAAAAAAATCTTAATTAATTGTTTTTTTATATGAGTTGTTGGCAATTTATTGAATATAGGCTCTTGATATTTAACCCCCTTAACTAATTTTGTTGCTAATTTTTTAGAGTGAGAAAAAAACGGAACAACGGTAATGTCAAATTTGTCTTTTAAAACAGTTAGTTCGTTTGTTTTCCACTCTTCGCCCATATCGTATGGATATGAATTTGTGAAATACATTAAATTTTTCATCTATTAAATATCTATTAAAAATAATTTACTCTTTAAATTTTGTAATATTTTTAACCACAGAAAACAAATTATCACTAATGTATGGTTTGTCAAGTTTGCCTAAAATATATACCTTTTTTAATATATCTTTTTTTTTATTTTCGGAATTTAATAAGTCGAAAAATGAATTTTTATATGCACAAGTGTTAATTTTATAATCATAATATTGAGATGTATATTTTTTTGCATTCAAACTTAGCTTATTATATTTATTCGTATTATTTTTTAAAATTAGAATTTTTTCTACAAAACATTCAGTATCTTGGAAATTGCACCTAAACCCATTTTCTCCTTGTGTTATTACTTCTTGGAATCCTGTTTCCAGATTTGAGCTAACAGGCACAACGCCTTGCCTTAATGCTTCAATTAAGGTAAGTGGCAAGCCTTCGTTGCGTGAAGGAGATAGAATAATATGGCTTTGGGCGAACAATGATTGCACTTGTTTATTAGGTATGTTGTGATAAAACTTTGTTTTATCAATGGGTTTCCAATCTTTTTTAAACTGCTTTTCGTTTACACCATCGGTTATAAGGATATAGTTTATTGTTTTATCCTTTTCATATAAACGATTGGCTATTTCTGTTAGCTTATCAGCTCCTTTTGTTTTATTATATCGTCCAACAAATATTATTGTAAACTCTTTATTCCTTTTAGTTTCTATTTTAAATTCAGGTATAACATGCCTCAAATAACTTATATGCTTGTTTTGTAGGTGTTTTTCGCAACTATCAAATATTTTTTGACTTATCGGTATGTATAAATCAACAATATTATATTTATTTAAATAGTTTGACATTTTTATTTCAGTTTCTGTGTCTCCGTGTATCATCAAGACCAAAGGAATATTTAATTTAGCAATATTATATGCGGTGATTTCGTAGATTGAACTTGCAACAATTAAATTATATGCAGAAAGTATATCTCCTGCTTTTTTTAAGACTTTGTATTTATTCTGCTTCTGGGATAAATATATTTCATTGATTTCAATTTGATTGTTTTCAAATATATAGTTGGCAGGGGTAACATTTCTCCATTCGTAATTAATTAATAAAACACCAAAGTTGAAATTTTCATGTAATGCTGTTATCAAATTTTTAATAACATAGATAACACCTCCTACGGCATTTTCAGCCACAAAACAAATTTTCTTTTTTTGCATATTTATTTAGTTTTTAAAAATATTGTTTTTATAAATTTTGCTAAAATAAACTTTAAAAGCAGTAAATTATCCCTTCTTAGCTTTATCAATGACATTTTAAACAATGTTTTTAATTCAAATATACGAGAATAATTGAACTTTATTGAAAAAAGAATAGTATCTTTTAAATTTTGAAAATATATTTCGTTTGCTTCATTAGGAGTAATATCAACCATTATTGGCAGTTTTGTTTTAAGATTTTCATGCCACTTTAGACTCTCTTTAAACCAATTTTTGTCTAACTTTCCGGGGGAAAAATGCTCAAGCAATAGTTTATGAGAAACAAAAAGTTTATAGTTTAACCCTATTCTTAATGAAATATCCATATCGTAAAGGTGAAAACCTTTTAAATTATTTTCGTCAAAAGGTATTTCTTGAAAAACTTTTTTCCTCCCCGAAAGGAAAAAACCATCTAAAACAGCGACTTGGGTTAATAAATCATCTGTTGGGTTAAATGAAACATTAACTTTTTTATTGCCAAAATGCTGAAGTGCAGATATTCTACAATATTTTTGAGGAATTTTAGACCAATTTACAGGTGCTTTTGTTTTTATTAATGCCCCAGATACACCAATTAAACCAATATTATCTTTTTTTAAATCATCTATAATAAATTGACCCCAGTTTTGTGTATGAAACAGAATATCTTCATGACAGAATACAAGGTATTCATATTGGGCTAATTGAACACCCTTATTATAAGCTTTTGCAATACTTAATTTTTCTTTAATATTATCAATAATTATCAATTCGTGTGCAATACCAATTGTTCGTTTAATATTGGCTGTAATTTTATACCGTTGTGGTTTATTTATTGAACATATTATTATTGAGAGCATTTAGATGTCTATTTTAAAAGGAAGTTTGAAATAATATTTATAGGAAAGTATTTTCTGTAATTTGAAATTTGGCGATAAAATATATTTATGTGTTTCTTAAATATATATTTCCTGTCTTTAATAAATTCCATATCTGTATTTTGACTAATCCCACCTTGTTCATAGTTGGCAATAATACTATTTAAGTATTTTTGCTTAATACGGCGATTTGTAAACCACTTAATATTATGCTCCCAATCAGCAACAATTTTATATTTTTCATTAAAAAAGCCTATTTCTTTAAAAATAGTTTTTTTAAAAAAAATAGATTGATGACAAATATTTTTCCACATTAGTTTATACTGATTGAACTTACCCGCATGTATTATTTTATCTTTTTCAAAAAAAACATTTCCATAAATAATAGCCACGTTTATATTTCTTTTAAAAATATCATTCAGCACATCATCATTATAAAACCAATCTCCACTATTCAATAAATATACCCACTCTCCTGCAGATATTTTGATGCCTTTGTTCATACCATTATAAATACCTTTATCCGGTTCGGAAACCCAATAAGTTATTTTATCGGCATATTTTTCAATTATTTCTTTGCTGTCGTCAGTGCTTCCGCCATCAATTATTATGTATTCGTAATCTGTAAACGTTTGGTTTATTACGCTTTCTATTGTTTTTTGTAAGCCTTTGGCGTTGTTTAGGTTTACTGTTATTATACTTAGTTTTGGCATTTGTTTATAATTGCTAAGAATGTTTTTACAAATTTAATTTGATTTTTTTTATAATCATTTTTTTGTTTTACAGGTTTTTTTTCTGTAAAGTTAGATATTATATTATATAATTCTTTTTCATTTTTTGGTTCAAAGAATGTAACATTCTCTTTGCATTGTTCTTTGTGCACCTCAATATCTGAGAGTACAATATGTTGGCTCATTGATTTTGCGTCTTCTGCAACTGTTCCCCAGCCTTCAAATAATGAGGGTTGTATTACCGCAGTAGCTTTACTCATTAATTTGAGTTGTTCGTTTCTATCAATAAAACCGAGGAAAGAAACATGGCTACTTAATTTTTCTATTTCAATAAAATCAAGTAAACTTTGATAAAAGTTGGGGTTCCTATAGTCAGTTGTATTTCCTGTAAAAACAATATGGCAGTTTATGTTGTCTTGTTTTAATGTCTTTACTGCCTTTAATACAGTAATGTGGTTTTTATGAGCCCAAAATTGGTTTGAGCAAATAAAGTACTTTTTAGGTATTTTAAACTTTTTACAAAGTTTTTTAATATCTATTTTTTCGTACTCATTTTCTGCTGATACTGCGAAGGGGACTACGCTTGTTTCATTTTTACTATTCGGGTAAATTTCGTTGAAATTTTTTAAAGCGCTGTTGCTGCTAAAAACTATGTTTACTTTACGGTCAAGAAGTTCTTTTTGGTATTTTTTCCTTCCTTTGATTTCTTCTTCTGTAAAAAAAATAGGCAAAAAGTGTTCTTGAAAATCTGGAATCCAAAACAGTTTTTGTTTATCAGTAATTAGCTTAAAGTAGGGGCTGTTATTTGCAGGAAAAAGGATATCAATGTGCTCTTCTTTTGGTCGAACTTCAAAAGTGTTTTTTTTTATAACTTTCCAGCTCACTTTATTTACTGCACGTTCTAGCGTGCTAAGGTTACGCCAAGTTTTAATCTTTTCTAATTTAAGGTATTGGTAATTAATTTCATTAAGTAGGCTTAGCTCCTTTTGGTCTTTATAAAAAATAATAATTTCAGGCTTTTGTGCATCGTCAAGTAGGTTTAAAGATTTTATTAAGTTTACGATGTAGTAGGTGCCACCAATCCAGCCCTCGTTATAATTAAATGGTATTCCTATTTTAATTCTTCTATCCATTTTGCATAGTTTGTTAAGCCGGCTTTTAAGGTGTGTTTTTTCGTGTAACTAATTTCTTGCAATTTTTTAATATCAGCCTTCCAATTTGTAGGGTCGCCTCTTTTTACATCGCCCGAAAATTCAAATTTTACATTTTTATTAAAAGCATTAAAAAAAACAGAAACAGCTTCGTTAATTGTAATTTCTTCTCCGTTGACAACGTTTATCTGGTTTCCGTTAAATTCTTCATTTTGGATTATTAAATCAATAGCTCTTACTAGGTCTTTTATATAAATAAAATCACGGGTTTCCTTGCCTGTTCCAAATAGTTCGATTTTATTGTTTTTTAATGATTTTTGATATAAATCCCAAAATAATTGTTTTTTAAGACCCTCTCCGTAAGCCGAAAAAACACGTAAACTTATTGTTTTGAGTCCGAAAAATTTAGAATATTCATAAAGTAACTTTTCACTTTGTAACTTATGAAGCCCATAAGGTGAAATTGGTTTTAAAGGGTGATTTTCATCTATGGGCAAATATTCAGGGTTTCCGTAAACTGCCGCACTTGAAAAGTTTATAAATTTACATTCTTTGTTGTGTTTGTATATCGTGTCAAGTATTTTGCTTACGTTTGCTACGTTCAGGTTAAAATCTATAAACGGGTTTTGAAATGAAAATGCGACGTTTGCCGAGCCGGTGGCATTTATGCAAATATCATACTTTTGAGTAATAAAAAGTTGTTCAAAATTGGTATTTTCTTTTTCTAAATATGTATAGTTTTCTTTATTTTCATTTGTAATATCTGCTTGAAAAACAGAATGTTGCTTGTTTTCAAAATGTTCAGTGCAATGACTGCCGATGAAGCCTTTGCTGCCTATGATAAGTATTTTCATTTGTCTGTATTCTTTATAAAATAACCGCCTGTTTTTTTACTTACGAATATTTTTACATATCTCTGTCTAACGTATTTATTGGGATATTAAGTTCTTTTGACAATGTTTTTATTTGAATACCCGGTTTTTTTTATTGCTCTTTATTAATTCTTGGTTCTTATAAAAAGTTGTCCAAAATATATTCATATCAAATTTAAAATCAGGTTCAGGTATTTTATAATTAATACAAACGTTTAAATTCAACTTGTTTGTTTTTACCGTGCGAAATTATATTAGAAAGTTCATTTTTTTAATGCGATATATGAATACATTCTGCCGGGTATATTCGTTTCGTAAGTGATATTATTTGTTTTTTTATCAATATGAAAATTATACAACGATAGAACAAAAGGCAAATTAGCGAGAAACCCGATTTTATTTTTTAAATGTTGCTTTCTGTTTTGTTTATAATGTTCTCCGGGGAAATAATTTATTTCACTATCGTAAAATTTTAATTCTTTTTGTAATGATAAGCCGGCTTGTGATATTGCATTTTTGTATTGTTCGGAAGTAAAAGCATTTTCGCCTCCGTAATATTTTTGTAAAGGGTGGTTTTCTAAAAACCATTTCTTATCTTCTTCATTATAAATCACATGGTCTCTAACTGTAAGAAATAAGCCTCCGCTTTTTAAGACCCTTGCCATTTCTGCTACAAATTTATTCAGGTCGTTCGCATGGTGCATTGATTGACGTGCAAATACTATATCAAAAGAGTTGTCCGGGAATTTAATATTTTCGGCAAAATCTTCATAAACAGAAATATTTGACAGATTATAATGATTTTTAAGTTTTTTTATTGCACCTGCTCCTATTGTTTCGCTTTTATCAGGTTCTACGGAAGTTACAGTATATCCATCTAATGCAAAAGATATTGATGTTATGCCGTTTCCGCAACCTACATCTAATATATTTCTTGCTTTTGGTGCAAATTTTTTTATTATTTTTATTGTTTCTCTATATTCATTTCCCGATTTGTAAAGTTCTACATTTTCGGGCAAATCTGCATCAAGATAGGCAAGGCGAACCAAGTCTTTGTATTCTTCTTTTGTTCTGATGTATTGTATGGTTTCTTCCCAAGTCATTTTATTTTAATTTTTTTATGATTTTAGCTGGGTTGCCACCTACTACCGTCCAGTCGTGAACGTCTTTGGTTACAACGCTTCCCGAAGCCACAATTGAACCTTCACCTATTGTTACTCCTTTCATTATAATTGAGTTGAAACCTACCCAGGCTTTATCTTTTACAATTATCTTTGAACTTTTTACATTAGACCAATCTTTATATTTGCCGATTTTTTCTTCTTCAATACCTCGCTTCCAATCTGTAACATCATTTTTTCTTTCTTCCCAATTTACCGAATGTGAATTATTGTCAGCAACGGTTATTCCCCACGAAAATAATACATCAGAGCCTATTTCTATTCCTTCAATAGCTATAAACATACAATTTCCACCTATAAAAGTCCTGTCGCCTATTGTTATTTTCCCTTTGTCAATTTCAAAAATATAATTACCGGATATTAAGCAATCGTTCCCGATTTCCATAAATACATGACCTTTTTTTTGATTACGAATACTTATATTGAAATTTTCTAATCTAGTATTTTTTCCGATAACCAATAAATTTTGTTTTTTATACAGTTCAATTGTATTTAATGTATCTTTACTTCTTAAAGGATAAAATTTGTGGTATATTTTTCTTAAAACTCTTTTGAAGATATTAGAATTCGTTTTTTTTTGAGAAATCTTTTTTAAATTTAATCGCAATCTTTTTTTTTATTTTTTTATTAATAATTATCGTTTGCTTCTTTATTTCAATAGGATTTAATATTAAATTGTTATTGTATATAATTTCACTATTTGTATGTGTAGCATCTTCACCTACACCAATATTTTTTATTAAAGATTGATTTGGGTGCAAAAAAAGTCCTTTTTTTAAGAAATAAGAAGCATAAAAACGAATTGCCCATGAGTTTACTTCGTTTTTTGATTGTTTAATAAGCATATTCCAATACGGATAATCTCCGAAATTAAATTTTTTAATTAGTTTTTTGTTTTTAATTTTATTTATCAGCTTATTTGCATCAGGTTCAAAATCAGCCCATGCACGATTCCATGTTGCCCAACCCCAGGAAGAGCCAATTTCAAGAAAAAAAGTATCCGGTAATTTTTTGTCGGGATAAAATGAATAGGCTGAAATTCCGTAAACATTTATTTCATCTTCATAAATATCCAAAGCATCGTTCATATATTTCAAAAAATACTTTGATGTAATTAAATCGTCTTCGAGAACAATTATTTTACCGTATTTGTTTACAATATTGGTAACTCCGTCTATTATATTATCGGCAAGTCCCCAATTTTTTTCTCTTTCAATAATTGTAACTTTTTTAAAACCTATAATTGTCTCAATATAATTTCTTACTTCTGCAACTTTTGTGTCGTTTTCTTGTTTTGCACCGTCGGCATAAATAAACAACTCGCTATCGGCAGCGAGATGATTTTTTTGCAGGGCTTCAACGGTTTGTTGTGTATGCCAAGGGCGGTTGTAAACGAATAATATTATTGGGGCTATGTTCATAATAGTTTTTTTACTTCTTCCATAAATAAATATTCTCGTTCTAATTTTTCTGTTAGTAATGAATTTTCACTATCAGTAATATTTTCCTTATAATCATATTTCTTTTCTCTACGCATTGAAAATGTATAGCCTATCTTTGCAGATAATTTTTGCATATCTTCATTTAAAGTTTCTGTAAATAATATCTCTATTTTATTTTTCCCTAAAAATTCGATTGCCTCTTCTTTGTTGTAATTTGCAGAAAACATGTAAAGTTGTCTTAAAAGGTGTTCTCTCGGAATATTTTTGAGAAAATCAGAAAAATTTTCCCCTAACCATTTCCCTTCTTCTAACATTGCAGGGTGTTGTATATTATTAATTTGATAATATTTTATCATATTGTAATGAGAAATAACTCGTTTTGCAGGGTCTCGGAAACAAGTTATTTTCATAATATTCTTTTTAATAGCTAATTCATGTGCCGGAATATGTGAAAAAGCATAAAAATAATTTCCCTGTTCAATTAATTTATGTTGCCAACCCACAAATATTTTATTTTTTAGCTTTAATCTATTATTAGGTTCTTGTGCTAAACTTTCATAAAATTTTGAAACAATTTTAGGTTTAACAATATTTAAGAAAGCAAAATTTATTGAAGTCCCTCCTGTCTTCCTTATATGATAGTGATAAATTTTTTTGTGTAAAAGTGTGATAACCCGGCTAAATATTTTTCGTGTAAAATATCACGGTAACGGTTATTCTTAATAATATATTTTAATGTATCTATTTTACTCATTTTGTATCTATTTATTTCAAAATTATTTTGATACAATCCTTTACTTGCGTAACTTTTGTATCGTTTTCTTGTTTTGCACCATCGGCATATATAAATAACTCACTTTGGCTTGCCAATTCATTTTTTTGCAGGGCTTCAACGGTTTGTTGTGTATGCCAAGGGCGGTTGTAAACGAATAGTATTATTGGAGATAGTTTTATGTATTTCCTTTATCAATAAAAAATATGGTGTTAAATGTTTTGGCAAAAAAAGTATAATTTACAGTATACATAAATTCTTTCAATTCTGCCGGAATAACATTACTTTTATCAAGTGCTTCGGCTAACACAACTTTGGGTCTGTATTTATCCCAGTTGTTTGATTTTAAAACTTGCATATCTAAACCCTCTACATCAATACTGAAAAAATCTATTTCTTGATTTTTTGGTAAATATTTGTCCAATATATCTTCTAACCTTAATACCTTAATTTTTTTCTTTTCAACAACTTTATAATTACTCAGTCCATCTTTTTTTTTCGCTTCTGCTTCCGAAAAAGTATTTAATGCAGGTTCGTTAAAAATATGGTATGTTAGGTTTTCCTCTTTATCACTAATTCCCACTTCTAAATTAATGTCTTTAGGTCTTATTTTATTAAATAAATCCATTACTTTTGGCATTGGGTCGATATTGATTCCTTGCCAACCTCTTTTGTAAAACAGATATGTATTTGAAAATCGCTTAGGGTGATGAGCTCCTACATCGACAAAAAAACCATCATTTTTACCTTCAAAGATTCTTTGTAAGATTAAATCCTCGCCTTCTTGTGAATATGATAAGTTTGCATATTCTAATTCTATTTTGTGCTTTTGTATTAAATTATGTTCGTAGAATCTTTTAATAATTGGCGGTGTTAACCTTTTTATCGTTTTTTTTATTTTTTGTTTCATTTAAATTTATTTAGTAGCCACCTCCTATTGGAATTACAGGTTGTTTTGTAATCGGTTTAAATTGGGTGTTTCTCTTGAAGAAAAAAGAGGTCGTCCAAGTATAATTATTTATAGGACCTAGTCCATGCATGTCTACTTGTAAAAAGTCCAACTTTCTGAAATTTTCAGAAATGTCCGGATGCCTATCAGAATTATCCAAAATTATTAAACCATTTTCTTTTAAATGTAAATGACTTAACTCAGAACACTTTTTACGCTCAATACCATCAATAATTATAATATCAAATTTAATATCAAGTTTTGATATTGACAATATATAATCATCTTTCTCTTCCTTTAAAAAAATGAAGTTATTCGATAACTTTTCTTTTTGAATTTTACTGTACCATTCTTTTTTACTTTCAATGCTATATACTTCTTTGGATTTTTGAGCAAAAAATAATTATGAATTACCACAACCCCATTCAAAAATGGCACAACTACTCAAATCTAATTGATTTAAATATTCTATTGCGGGATAAGTAAACCAAGGTAAAGGTTTAGCGTTATTATTAACAGGAATACCCTTTGCCCTAGTTAATTTGTGTCCATACTGATTTTCGATAATATCAACATAACCAGGTAGTTTAGTTCTTTCAAAAAAAATTTCTATTCTAAATGTTTTAGCAACTAGAACAATTCCTTTTTTTACTATTTTCTTTATGATTTGTTTCATATTTGGTTAATCTCAAATTTAGGAAAAATAATTCCTGTTATTAATTTTGTATTCATGAAATTATAAGGGTTTCCATCTGCTATTTCAAATTGCAGTATATCTTGCATCCAATCTTGTATAATATCACCTGTTTTTAAAAATAATGTCAAGCTATATAAACCCGGCGCAAGATTATTACTTATTTTTATTAAATATCTCTGATTATTTGATTTGTGAGTAATTTCTTTATTGATAAATTTATTACTAACATGAATAATCCTTTTTTGCTTACTGTCTTGAATTCCAATCCCGATATCTAAATCATTAAATTTATTATTATCAATACTCACTATTTTAAGTTCAAGTTCTATATTCTCACCAAATTTAATAGGGTAATTAATAAACTTTAATTTATTGAAAAATATTTCAGATTTCTTCCTTTTTACATTATTAAAATTAATTTCTTGTCCTTTTAAAATATTCTTATTTGCAATGTATCTGTCTATTACATTATCTGTTTTATTTCTGTAAACTATTCTTCCATTTTCTAAAAGGATTGCTTTACTACATAATAAGCTAACTGAATTAAGGTTATGACTAACAAAAAGCACCGTCCTACCTCCACCTTTGCTAACATCTTGCATTTTCCCAATCGCTTTTTTCTGAAATTCGGCATCGCCTACGGCAAGCACTTCATCTACAACAAGAATATCCGGTTCTAAGTGGGCGGCAACTGCAAATGCAAGGCGAACATACATTCCGGAGCTGTATCGTTTTACGGGAGTATCTAAGTATTTAGCAACTCCGGCAAATTCTACAATTTCATCAAGTTTTAGTTTGATGTCGTTTTTTGTCATTCCCAAAATAGCTCCGTTGAGGAATATGTTTTCTTTACCCGTAAGTTCTGGGTGGAAACCTGTTCCTACTTCGAGCAGGCTGGCAATTCTGCCTTTTACTTTTATTGCTCCGGTTGTGGGTCCGGTTACTTGTGAGAGGAGTTTTAGTAATGTCGATTTTCCTGCTCCATTTTTGCCAATTATTCCAAGTATCTCGCCTTGTTTTACTTCAAGGTTTATATCTTTTAATGCCCAAACATAGTCGCCTCCTGCTTTTCCAAGCGTGTTTTCTTGTCCTATTTTTAGTAAAGGGTCTTCCTTGCCTCGTATGCGATACCACCATGCCTGCATATCCCCTTTAAGGGTATTTGAGCCTACAAGCCCTAAGCGATAGCGTTTTGATATATTTTCTAATTTTATTGCTATGTCCGACATAATTTATTTATCCAAATTTAATAGGCTTTTAGCCGTTGCGTATTTTAGTAAGTTCATTACATACTCTAATACTTGATATTGCTTATCTTTTTATTAATTTTATGAAACACATAAAATTAAACCGTATCCATAAATGATTGCTCTACTTTATTAAAGACCAAAACCCCTGCAGTTAGCAGTACCACCATAAATCCAAAGCTGTATAATAGTGCCATTGGTTCAAAATTACCTTTGCCCAATAGGGCAAACCTGAAACTCTCTATAACAGGGGTAAGTGGGTTGGCTTGCACGTAAATTTTATATTCCTCAGGAATGGTTGATATTGGGTAAATTACTGGTGTGGCGTACATCCAAAGTTGCACTCCAAAACCAACCAAGTTGGATAAATCTCTATATTTTGTTGTCATTGCCGAAATTAGTATTCCGAACCCAAGCCCTAAACCTGCCATTAGTAGTATCAAAACAGGAATTAGTAGCACATACATATTAGGGGTAAAATCTGCTCCTATAATTCCGTAATAGGCCATAAAGCACAGTAGGAAAGTAAACTGTATAAAGAACTGTACTAAACCAGAAATAACAGTGGAAATAGGCAGTGCCAAACGTGGGAAATAGACCTTCCCGAAAATACCTGCGTTAGCGGTAAATGTGCTAGATGTTGATCTTAATGCCGTGGAAAAGTAGGTCCAGCCCACAACACCAGACATGTAAAAAAGCACTTGTGGCAAGCCGTCTGTTGATATTTTGGCAATATTGCCAAATACCAGTACATACATCATTGTAGAAAGCAATGGTTGTATCAAGAACCAAAGGGGCCCCAGTATCGTTTGTTTGTAGGTGGCAACAAAATCTCGCTTCACAAACAGGGCGATTAAATCTCGGTATTTCCAAAGTTCCTTTAGATTTACATCTAAGAGGTGCCTCTTAGGCTTTATTATCATTGTCCAGTTTTCTGGACTTTTATCTACTGTCTTTCTCATTTTTTTTGAAACTAGGAAACAAAGGTAATATTTTATTCTGAAATAGAATAATCTATAACTTGTTTTTCAAGGATTTCTAGTTGTTGTTGCTTTGTATTTTCCGAAAGGTTTAAAAAATCTGCAAAATAATGGCTGGCTTGCTGGGCAAGTAGGGGTATTTTATCAGGTTCAAAAAGCATAATTCCGGTACGGCGAATAAAAAAATCTGAAATCGTATTACACATTTCGTGTTCTATGCTGTAGCATACTTCGGCTTTTAGCCACGCCTTTTCGGTATTTCTTAGTCTATTGTAATAGTCAAATGCTTTGTTGGTAATTACTTCGATGTTTGTGCCATAGCGATAAAAGAGTTTTTTAAACTCTTCTGGCGAAATGCCTGTTTGTTTTGCTTCATCGTATTTTTTGTCGGCATATTCGATGAGTTTGTAAGTATCTGGTCGGAAATTAAATTCGCCACCAGCGAGTTGCATTTTTCGGGTTCTGCATTTTTTAAATTCTCCATTTTCTTTTAGGAGCTTTCGGTACACAATATTTACAATTTTTTTTGCCATCAGGCGGTAGCCTGTGAGTTTGCCTCCGGCAATGGAGATTAAGCCCGATTTGGAAATAAATATCTCATCTTTACGGGAGAGTTCCGAGGGCGATTTTCCTTCTTCGTGTATTAATGGTCGAAGCCCTGCCCATGCAGAAAGTATGTCTTTTATTTTTAAGTTAATTTCAGGAAAACTTTTATTGGTGTGGTGCAAAATGTACTCTGCATCTTCTAGCTTTGGTAAAGGGCGTTGAGTGTCGCCTGTATAATTGGTGTCTGTAGTGCCAATATATACAATTTCGCCACGTGGTATGGCAAAAATCATTCGCCCATCACTGGTATCGAAATAGGCTGCACATTGTAGAGGAAATTTCTTTTTGCTTACCGTTAGATGAACGCCTTTTGTATGATGGATTTTTTTCTTTGCCGGTTTATTATCCTCCTTCATAAGCTCATCAGTCCAAGGGCCTGTGGCACTTACTACTATTTTTGCACTTATTTTAATTGCTTCCTTGGAAAGAGTGTCGGTTGCCGTAAGGCCTTTAATCTTTCCTTTTTCGTTATATTTAAAAGTGTTGGCTTTTACATAGTTAATAACTGTTGCTCCTTTTTCAACGGCTTTTTTTAGCACCTCCATTGTAAGGCGTGCGTCGTCGGTTTTATATTCGTAATAGATGGCACTTCCTTTTAATTTTTTGGGGTTTAGGGAGGGCATTTTTTCTAAGGTTTCTTTCACCGATAGCATTTTTCTTCGCTCGGGTTTTGCCACCCCTGCCAAAAAATCGTACACCCAAAGTGCCATGGATGCAGAAAATTTACCTAAGGACCCGCCTTCGACAATTGGCAAAATCATTTTTTCGGGCAGTACAATGTGGGGGGCGTTGCGGTGTACTATTTTTCGTTCCTGCCCTACTTCTCGTACTATTTTAAAGGAGAGTTGTTTTAAATACCTTAACCCACCGTGTACAAGTTTGGTGGAACGGCTGCTTGTCCCTTCCGCAAAATCTTGCATTTCTATAAGCCCAACTTTTAGCCCACGTGTAGTGGCATCAAGTGCAATTCCTGCACCAGTAATACCTCCTCCAATTATCAGTATATCAAACTCTTGCGTGTCTAATTTTTTTATTATTTCACTCCTTTTAAGTGTTGAAAATGGCATATCTTTTATCTGTTTTATTTTGGTAAATTGTGGGTTTCTTTTGTAAATACAATTATTGCCCAGTTATCTTTTACAGCGTGTCTTTTGTAAATAAAGCCTCTTTTTTTTGCTTCTGTTTTTACTTCTTTAATATCCGTTTCGTAAAAGCCACTATAAATAACTGTCCCTCCTTGGTTGAGAGCATTAAAAATGAGGGGCATATCTGCAATTACAATATTTTTCCAGATATTTTCATAAATAGTATCAAATTTCCTTTCACCAACACTTTTTGCCGTACCTACTTCTAAATCAATATTATTCGAGTTGTTTATTTTAATATTTTCACGGCTATTTATGATTGCTTTTTCGTCGTTATCAATAGCAAGTACTTTTCCAGAGTTTAATTTTCTGCTAAGTATTGCCAAAATAGCTGTGCCGCAGCCCAAATCTAATACCGTTTTATTTTCGATTTCGAGATTGAAAATTTCTTTAATAATTAGGAATGTTGTGGCATGGTTGCCTGTACCAAAAGCGGTTTTGGGGTCAATAATTATTTCATGCTTGGTCTTAGGAAAATCTTTATGGAAGGAGGAGCGGATTAGGCATTTGTCTTCAATTACAATAGGCTTGAAATAATTTTGCTCCCAAACTTCGTTCCAGTTTTGGTCTTTTATTTTCTCCAACGAGAATGTGAACTCAAAGGCAAGTAAACTTTCTTTTAGTTGTATTATATTTTCAATTTCAAAATTCCCCGCAGGGGTATAGGCATTTATACCTTGTGGAGTTTCCATGAAGCTCTCAAAGCCTTCTGCCGAAAGCAGGGCGGTGATTATGTCTAAATTCTCGGGAGTATTTGGGCTTAGGGTGCAGACTAGTTCTATTGTATCCATCTTTTATTTTAAAATTTTCTGAATCCAATAATTTCTCGCACTTCTTTAAGTGTCTGTTTTGTGTTTTTCCGTGCTTTTTCGGCACCGGCTTCGGCGACTTCTTGTAGGAATTTGGAGTTGCCTTCAATTTCTAATATTTTTTCTCTAATTGGGGCAGTAAATTTCACAATATCGTCAGCAAGTTGTTTTTTCATATCGCCATAACGAATTTCGCAAGCGGCATATTTATCTTTGAAAAACTGAATGGTATCTGGTGCCGAAACCAATTCCATTAGAGCAATTAGGTTTTTTACAGGCAGTGTCATTTCTTGATTTTTTTCGGTTGGTCCACTATCTGTTTTTGCACGCATTACTTTTTTGCGTATTGTTTTTTCGTCGTCGGCAAGGTAGATGCCGTTGCCTGCGGTTTTGCCCATTTTTCCTGTTCCGTCTAGCCCCGGTACTTTTACTAAGTCTTTACCAAAATTGTATGGTTGTGGCTCTGGGAAATAATCTACCTTATACATGTGGTTAAATCGCTTTGCGAATTTACGTGCCATTTCTAAATTTTGCTCTTGGTCTTTTCCTACTGGCACTTTATCGGCTTTATGGATTAAAATATCTGCGGCCATAAGTACAGGGTAAGTAAGCAAGCCTGCATTTACGTTGTTGGGTTGTGTTCGGATTTTATCCTTAAAGGAGGTGGTACGTTCTAGTTCGCCTATATAGGCATTCATGTTTAACAAAAGGTATAGCTCAGGTATTTCTGGCACATCGCTTTGCACGTATATTGTTGCTTTTTCGGGGTCTAAACCTGTGGCTAAATACTCTGCTAATACGGTTCTTACACTGCGGTGCAAATCATCGGGCGTTGGGTAGGTGGTCAGGGAATGGTAATCGGCAATGAAAAAGTAGCAGTTATTTTGCTCTTGCATTTTTAAGAAATTTTGTACTGCTCCAAAATAGTTGCCTAAATGTAGGTTGCCCGTAGAGCGTATGCCACTTAATACTGTTTCCATTTTATATATTTTTATTGTAACTATTCAATTTTAACATTAATCTTGCAAAAGTATCAAAATCAAGATAATATTTACTAATTTTACAAAAAAAAACGCATGAGCAAATATAAAAGAATATTACTTAAACTAAGTGGCGAATCGCTCGCTGGGGAGAACAGTTTTGGAATTGATGTTTTACATCTTGAAAATTATGTTTCGCAAATAAAAAAAATTGCCCAACAAGGGGTGCAAATAGGTATCGTAATTGGTGGGGGCAATATTTTCAGGGGGCTTTCTGGCTCTAAAAAAGGCTTCGATAGGGTAAAAGGCGACTATATGGGCATGTTTGCCACGATAATTAATGGTCTGGCTTTACAATCTGCTTTTGAAGCCGCTGGGCAAAAAGCCCTGTTACTCACTGCCTTCAACACGATGCCTGCGGCAGAACAGTATAGCAAGCAGCGGGCAGTTCGGGCTATGGAAAAGGGCGAGATTGTAATCCTATCTGGCGGTACAGGAAGCCCATTTTTTACTACTGATACGGGTGCGTCTTTACGAGCTATTGAAATTGAAGCCGACATCTTACTCAAAGGCACTCGTGTAGATGGCGTATATTCTGCCGACCCCGAAAAAGACAAATCGGCAACAAAATATAGCCAAATTACCTTCGACCAAATCTATAAAAAAGGGCTAAAAATAATGGATTTAACTGCATTTACTATGTGCAAAGAAAATGATATGCCTGTTTATGTTTTTGATATGGATACCGTAGGCAACCTAGAAAAAGTAATTAACGGGGAAGCTATAGGCACTTTGGTTTGCAACGAAAAACAAATATAAAATACTGATTACAAGCAAATTACAATCACTAATTAGAAACAACACAGATAATTATTTAACTTTATTACTGTTAAATAACTTGTTTTTAGTATTTTTGTAAATTGAAACAAGAATACCTTTAAATTTAAGCCATGCAATCACCCGAAATGACAAAAATGATTCTTGATGCAGTAATTAATGCACCGGGTGAGTCCATTATTTTCTCTATTGATAGAGAGTACCTCTATATTTCGTTCAACCAAAATTTCAAAAAATATATGCAAGATGCTTTTGGCATCAATGTAAAAGTAGGCATGTCGGTACTCGAAATATTTAAAGGTTATACCGATATAAAAAAAGAAAAGGCTAATTTTGACAGGGCATTTGAAGGGCGAGAATTTTTTCAGCTAGGTAACGAATTTATTGACAATAAATATTCCTATTATAAGGATATTTACAAACCCATTATAAACGAAGCCGGAGAAGTCCTTGGCGTAACCGTATTTTACACCAATATAACAGAGCGTAAACGCTCGGACAGAACTTGGGCGTTTCTGCTAAAAATGGCAGAAAAAGTAAATAGCACCGAGAGTTTAGAAAGTTTTATAAAAAATATCCAACTCGATTTGGATAAAATTATAGATACCACCAACTTTTTTGTTGCCCTCTACAAAAAAAAAAGTAACACTTACTCATTCCCTTTTTACTGCGATGTTAAAGACAATATAGAAAGTATTACAAGCTGTAATTTAAACAAATCAGTAACCGATTATGTGCGCAGAACTGGCGTACCTTTACTTGCCTCATCGCAACAAATTAAAGGCTTAGAAAAAGCAGGACATATTGAACTCGTAGGCACACTCTCCCCATCGTGGCTAGGCGTACCACTAAAATACCATGGGCAAGTTATCGGTGTAATTGTTATCCAAAGCCACGACAAACCCAACCTGTACGACGAGAAGGACTTAGACCTAATGGTCTATATCTCCGATTTTATTGCCCGAGCTGTACAACGCAAACGAACTGCAGACAAGAGTAGAGAAATAGCCCACCAACTAAAATACTCGCAAAAAATAGCCCGACTAGGCTACTGGGAAATAGATTTACAAACCGGCAACATTCGGCTTTCGGAGGGGGCAAAAAAAATCTATGGGCTAAGTTACGACACCACTTGGGTAAAGCAAGCACTCGTTGAAAACCTTGTGCATATTGAAGATATTAATACCATAAGAAAATTAAGAACAGACGTTTCTATAAAGCACCCCGTTTATTCTGCCGACTTTAGAATACAGCACCCCAAAACAAAACAAACTGCACTTATCCATTCCCATGCCGAAACACACTACCTAAAAAACGGGAAAGCATACAAAATTACAGGCATCATACAAGATGTAACCCAGCAGCACAAGGATAAATTAGAGCTACAAATGGCCAGGGATAAAGCCCAAGAAGCAGACCGCTTAAAATCTGCATTCCTAGCCAATATGTCTCACGAAATCCGTACCCCAATGAACGCCGTAATGGGCTTTTCAAAACTGCTCTTAGAAAGAGAACTCTCTTCGGAAATGAAAACCAAATATGCCTCTTTTATAAACAGTAGTGCTAAAAATTTACTCAAATTAATTAATGATATTCTTGATGTCGCAAAAATAGAGGCCGGAGAATTTAGTATCGTTAAAAAACCAATGGCAATAAACCATGTGCTTACAGAACTTTGCGAAACTTTTTCGCAACAGAAAAACACAATAGGCAAAGAACATATTACAATAAAATTAGAGTGTGAAAATACAGACCCCAACTTTACCATAATTACCGACCAGCTAAGGCTACGCCAGATTTTAACCAACCTGCTTGGCAACTCCCTAAAATTTATTGAAAAGGGGCATATTTATTTCGGCTATAACCTTTTAGATACAAAAACCCTAAAATTCTACGTTACAGATACAGGGATTGGTATTCCTGAAGATAAACAACAATTAATTTTTAGCCGATTTGGGCAAATCATTAATGATAAAGTGGCACACCCAGGCGGCACAGGTCTAGGTTTATCTATTTGCAAGCATTTGGTAGAGGTACTTGGTGGGAAAATTAGCTTTACATCTGCACCCTACGAAGGCACTACCTTTAATTTTTCACTACCACTTCAAATCGCAACCAACACCAGTAAGAAAGACTTTGGAGAGGTTAATTTTTCAATCTTTAACGGGTTAAATATATTAGTAGCCGAAGACAATAAAGTCAATCAAATTTTACTTGAAGATACCCTAGACCTAAACCCCCAAACCAATACTATTGATTTTGCAGACTCTGGCGAACAGGCTATTCAGAAGTTTAAACAAGGCAATTATAATTTCATTTTTATGGATATTCGTATGCTAGGCATTAATGGCTACAAAACAACAACCCAAATTAGAGCCTTAGAAAAACAAGCCAAAAAAACCCCTATAATTGGGCTTTCTGCCCATGCCATGGGCGAAGCAAAAAGGTTAGGAAAAAAAGCAGGTATGGACGATTTTATTACAAAACCATTTATTCCAAAAGATTTATTTAGAGTGCTTATGCAGTTCACAAACAATGGCAAGGTGAAACAGGAAGAAAAAGAAAAGAAAACTCCAAAACAAGAACAAGCAGGAGAGTTTCAATGTATCGACTTATCTGCCTTAGAGGCACTCTATAAAAATAATCATGAAAAGCTAAGAAAAATTATACTCTTATACATCAACAATATTGACAAGCAGATTGCTGATTTACAAAACTATATTCAGAATACAAAAAATGAACAGGCACAAATTTGTGCACACTCTTTAAAAACAGCTTTTAAATACTTTGGAATGGCACAAACCTCCAGTCTTGCAAAAGAAATGGAAATAAATGCTAAAACTTACACTAAAAATAGCCTTACCCAAAAAGCAAAAATACTAAGCCAAAATTGGGCAAAAGGAAAAGCAGAAGCCCTTATTTTCTGTCAAAAATAAAGCACCCAAAACATTCACCTCTAAAGCAAACCATATGAAAAACACAATACTAATAACAACCTTACTGTTAGCAACTTACATAAGCAATGCACAAATCACACTAACCAATGCCACCCACGGGCTACAAGAAAATTATGAATATACAACTCTAAATACAGAATACCTATCCCCCGGAGCAAGTGGTAGTAATGTATTATGGGATTTCACCCAAATTAATTGCTCGGACAGTAAGCATACATGGCTACTGCCAGCTTACACCACCTACCGAGATACCGAGTTTTCTAGTGCAAATATAGCCATCGAAAGCGGTGCTAATTATTTCTATTTCCAAACAGACGACTTCGCCAACAACTACCTCGGAATGGTTACGCCAACCTCACTTATTAAGTTTGATATGCCTATAAAAAAAATTGAATACCCCTTCACCTTTGGAGATTTCACAAGCACAAACTACACCGGAACAGGCATCCACCACAATAGCATACATAGCACAATATCAGGACACTACTGGGCCAAAGCAGATGCTTGGGGAACACTAATTTTGCCCGAAGGCGTAACCCTACAAAACGTACTGCGAGTACAAACTATCGACACAATTACAGAAACCGCATGCAACTCAACCACAGTTATCAACCAAAAATACCTGTGGTATGCCGCCGAATCTCGCTACCCCCTTTTTGTAACACGCATTAGCACCCAAATCCAAAGCGATGAAACCATCACCGTTACAAAAAAATCATATTACAATGCCACAGCAGTAGAAAGCATTGTAAATGAAACAGTTGCATCTATAGATAAAACCATTGAAAATTCAGATATTTTTAATATCTACCCAAATCCATACATCGAAAAAGTTAAGATTAAATACAACTTACTCCAAAATTCCGACATTAAAATAGAAACTGTAAGCGAAACGGGGGCAATTACTAGCGTACTTTTATCACAAAAAAATCAAAAAGGAGAAAACACAGTAAACTACCAACCACAACAAACCCCCAATGGGATTTCATTTATCCGTTTTACCGTAAACGGAAAAGTATTTATGAAAAAAATTGTAAAAATTGATTAAGGTTTAATTCAATGCCAAACCACCCGAACAATGCCTTTACGCTTACGCTGAAATTTTTAGGTGCATTGTCCTTACTCTTTATTTTTGCCCCCATGTTCGGTATGTTTTTAGACGTGTCTGGGGCAGATTTGTTTGACGTAGCCAAAGACAAGCAAGTACAGGACAGCATACAGCTCACCCTTTTTGCTGCCGCAAGTGGAACTCTTTTTGCTGCCCTTTTTGCCATACCACTAGCCTACGTCCTTGCACGCTTTGACTTCTGGGGCAAGCGAATTTTACAAGGCATTATTGATTTGCCCGTAATAATCCCCCACTCTGCCGCAGGAATTGCCATTTTAGGTTTCGTAGCAAAAGACACCGCAGTCGGTCAGTTTGCCCAATTTACTGGCTTAAATTTCATCGGCACACCGCTAGGCATTGCAGTTGCAATGGCGTATGTAAGCATTCCATACCTAATAAACGCCGCAAGAGATGGCTTTGCAGCAGTGCCAGAAAGGCTCGAAAAAGCAGCATTATCACTAGGGGCAAGCCACAGGCGAACTTTTTTTTCAATATCCCTACCCCTTGCTAAGCAAAGTGTTTTCACTGGGCTTATTATGATGTTTGCCCGAGGCATGAGCGAATTTGGAGCAGTAATAATCGTCGCCTATCACCCCATGACTACGCCAATACTCATTTACGAACGATTTACTAGCTTTGGGCTCGCCAATGCAAAAGCAATATCAGTCCTTTTTATTTTGGTAGGATTATTAATTTTTATTACTTTCAGGATTATTACTGGCACTCCCTTTTTAAGCATAAAAAAACGCTTAAAAAAACATTCAAACCATAGAACAGAGCAATAAAAAAACTTCAAAAAAAAATTCATAACCAGTTTTCGACTAATTGTCTATTAGCTACAATGGGAAGAGAGAAATTATTTTTGCTATCGCAAACATAATAAAACTCACAGGGCAATATGAATTAATAATCGAAGATAGTACATTAAAACGACTCTGAAACAAATAACAAGATATGAAAAGAATAGCCGTATTCCCCGGGTCTTTCGACCCTTTTACCGTAGGACACGAATCAATGGTAAGGCGTGCCTTGCCACTTTTTGATGAAATAATAATTGCCATGGGCGTAAACTCGCAAAAAGCGGGCTATTTTGCCCCTGCAAAAAGGATAAAATGGATAGAGCAAACATTTGCCAACGAAGCCACTGTATCAGTCGCCTCTTTCGAGGGACTTACTGTTGATTTTTGTAAAGAAAGAAACGCAAAATTTATTTTGCGAGGGCTTCGCACAGCGGCAGATTTAGAGTACGAGCGAGCCATTGCCCACATGAACCACAGCATCGCACAAGACACCCAAACCATTTTCATGCTCACCCTACCCGAGCATGCTCCCATAAGTTCTTCGCTAGTTAGAGAGGTTTTTCGCTACGGTAAAGACGTAAGTAGCTTTATCCCCAAAGGGATTGTTTTAAAATAATCCTAGCTCCTGTTTTAAAGCAGAGTGTAGCCTAAGTTTCATCGTTATAACTTTCCATTGGCGGGCAAGTACACATTAAATTTCGGTCGCCATAAGCATCGTCCAAGCGAGCAACAGGGAGCTGGAATTTATTTTCGTACAAATAGGGCATAGGAAAACCTGCCTTTTCTCGGCTGTATGGATATTTCCATTCACTTGCAGTAAGTACTTTTTCCGAATGGGGAGCATTTTTTAGTACATTGTTTAATTTATCGGCTTTGCCGTCTTTTATTTCTTGTATTTCATTATAAATAGAAATCATTGCATCGGCAAAGCGATCCAATTCGGCTTTGGACTCGCTTTCGGTCGGTTCAACCATTAAAGTACCATGTACAGGAAACGAAAGTGTTGGGGCATGAAACCCATAATCCATCAAGCGTTTAGCAATATCTGCCTCGGTAATTCCGGCTTCTATTTTAAAATTTCGGCACTCCAAAATCATTTCGTGTGCAACACGACCTTTTGCACCAGTATATAATATTTTGTAATAATCTTGTAGCCTTACTGCAAGGTAATTAGCATTCAGAATTGCAGATTTCGTAACTTTTTTTAACCCTTTTTCACCAAGCATTTTAATGTACCCGTAAGTAATTGGCAAAACAGAGGCACTCCCCCATGGGGCTGCGGCGACAGCTTTTATGCCCTCTTTTCCACCTGTTTTTATAATCGGGTTGGACGGTAGGTATTTTGCCAAATGTTTGGCTACGCCAATAGGACCAACTCCGGGGCCACCGCCACCATGTGGAATAGCAAAGGTTTTGTGCAAGTTTAGGTGGCAAACATCTGCCCCTATTCTACCTGGGCTGGTAAGCCCCACTTGTGCATTCATGTTTGCACCGTCCATATAGACTTGCCCCCCGTTGTCGTGTATAATTTTACACATATCCATAACCCCAGTTTCAAAAACGCCGTGCGTTGATGGGTAAGTTATCATAAAGGCCGCCAAATCGTTAGTATATAACTTTGCTTTTGCCTGTAAATCTTCGATGTCGATATTTCCCCTATCATCACATTTTACAATAACCACCTTCATACCTGCCATTACTGCACTTGCAGGGTTGGTGCCATGTGCCGATGAAGGGATAAGCACGACCTTGCGGTGCCCTTGATTTTGGCTTTCTAAATACTTTTTTATTACCAAAAGTCCTGTATATTCGCCCGCTGCTCCCGAGTTGGGTTGTAAGGAGGTAGCCTCAAAGCCTGTTATTTCCGAAAGGTCTTTTGTGAGTTCTTTAATTATTTGCTGATATCCTTTGGCTTGGTTTAATGGTACAAATGGGTGCAAGTTCCCAAATTGTGGGTTACTTATTGGTAACATTAGTGTAGCTGCATTTAGTTTCATGGTGCAAGAGCCAAGCGAAATCATGGAGTGTGCCAAAGAAATATCTCTATGCTCTAATTTTTTAATGTACCGCATCATTTCTGTTTCGCTGCGGTAGCTGTTGAAAATTGGTTGTCTAAGGAAATTGTCTTGCCTTGTAAACTTGGTATCAAAATCAGGCGTATTAGAAAATCTAACTTTATTTTTCAGTTTTAATTTTGCAGCCTTTGCAAATACTTTTAAGATTTGTTTCAAATCTTTTTTAGAGGTGGTTTCATTTAAACTTATCCCAACAGTATGCCTATCGAAATAACGAAAATTAATTTCGTTTTTCAAGGCCAGTTTTCTTAATTTTTTAATCGAAACTTCTTTGGGCAGTTCAATTTTTAGGGTATCAAAATAATCTGAGTTGAGTTGTTGGTAGCCCATATTTTTAAGGGCATCGCCTACTGCTTTCGCAGAAAAGTGAATATTTAGGGCAATCTGTTTTAGCCCTGATGCCCCATGATACACGGCATACATTCCTGCCATTGTTGCTAAGAGGGCTTGTGCGGTGCAAATATTTGAGGTGGCTTTTTCTCGCTTTATATGTTGCTCTCTGGTTTGGAGTGCCATGCGGTAGGCTTTATTTCCTGCGGCATCTTTGGATACGCCAATAATTCGCCCGGGTATGTTTCTTTTAAATTTTTCGGACGTTGCAAAATAACCTGCATGGGGACCTCCATACCCCATAGGGATACCAAAACGCTGGGTTGTGCCAAAAACAATATCTGCCCCCCAGGCTGCTGGTGGAGTTAAAATGGCAAGGCTAAGTAAATCGGCTGCAACTCCCAATAATATATTATTGGCTTTGGCTTTTTCCGCAAAAGCGGAATAGTCGTTTATTTTACCGTCGCTGTTGGGGTACTGTACAATTGCCCCAAATACTTTATCATGAAATTCATAGTTTTGAAAATTATCAATTTCAATAAGGATCCCTAATTGTTCGGCACGTACTTTAATTACTTCGATGGTTTGTGGGAATACATTTTTATCTACAAAGAAAGTATTTACCCCAGCTTTTATAGCTGCTCTTTTTCGCAAACCAAACATCATGAGCATTGCTTCTGCGGCAGCAGTGGCCTCGTCTAGCAAAGAGGCATTAGCCAACTGGCAACCTGTAAGCTCAGTAATTACAGTTTGGAAATTGAGCAATGCCTCGAGCCGCCCTTGCGAGATTTCGGCTTGGTAGGGTGTATATGAGGTGTACCAAACTGGGTTTTCAAAAATATTTCGCCAAACTACAGAAGGGGTAATTGTAGCATTATACCCTAAGCCAATATAGGTTTTAAAGCATTTATTTTTTGCTCCAATTTTCTGTATTTTTTGCAAATATTCGTATTCGCTTATTGCAGGTGATATGTCAATCCCCGTCTCCAAACGAATCTTATCAGGTAGTGTTTGTGCTATTAGCTCGTCTTCGGAAGAAACGCCAATTACTTTTAGCATTAACTGGATATACTTTTCTGAATTACCATTATGCCGGTTAATATATTTTTCAAAAGCCATTATAGAATTGTATTTTATACGGAATTATTTTATAATTTGCACAAATGTAATAATTACTTTATGATTTTGATTATTCAATTAGAGATATTTTTTTAATCATTAATAAAATTGAAATGGAAAATACAATTATAGATAAATCAAAACCTGTAATGCTAACTGGGGCAACTGGTTATGTAGCAGGTTGGATAGTAAAAAAACTTTTGAAACAGGGCTTTACGGTACATGCCCCTGTTAGGGATATTAATAATGTAGAAAAGCTAAAATACCTCAATGAAATTGCCGCTGACGCAGTAGGTTCTATTAAATATTTTGAAGCCGATTTGCTTAAAGAAGGCTCTTATGATGAGGCGGCAAAAGGCTGCGAAATTATTTTCCATACGGCATCGCCGTTTTCGATGGAGGTAAAAGACCCAATGAAAGAACTCGTTGAACCTGCTTTGCTTGGCACTGAAAACGTACTGAACACCGCCAACAAAACGGAAAGTGTAAAGCGTGTTGTACTGACCAGTAGCTGTGCTGCAATTATTGGCGATGCCAAAGATTGTTTAACACTACCCAATAATACGGCTACCGAAAAGGATTGGAATTTCTCATCAACTGTAAATCATCAGGCGTACTCGTACTCCAAAACGATAGCAGAAAAAAAGGCTTGGAAGATAAACAAAAATCAATCCCGTTGGGATTTGGTGGTAATTAACCCATCGTTTGTAATTGGTCCGGGGATAAACCCTAATGGCAGTTCGGAAAGTTTTAGCCTTGTTCGCCAAATGGGCGATGGGCAATTAAAAACAGGTGTACCTGAATTTTTTGTTGGTGTAATTGATGTGAGGGATTTGGCAGATGCTCATTTAAAAGTGGCATTTAACCCGCAGTCAAAAGGGCGGCATATTATTTCTAATCAAGAGGTTAGCTTTTTGCAACTGTCTAAAATTCTTCAAAAAGAATTTGGGGACAAATACCCTTTCCCGAAAAGGGAGTTGCCCAAATTTTTAGTGTGGATTATGGCCCCTACTGTGGGCTTCAAACGTAAAATGATTTGGCTAAATATTGGCTACCATTGGCTAGTTGATAATACCAAAAGCAAAACAGAGTTAGCAATGAAATACCGCCCTGTAGAAGAGTCAATTATTGATTTTTTTCAGCAGCAAGTTGATGCAGGGTATTTTAAAAGTAAGGTTTAATTAGCCCTCACAAAAGGGTTATTCTGCCTTTCAAAGCCTATTGTTGTTGTATCGCCATGCCCGGGATATACGGTGTAGTCATCGGGCAATTGGTACAATTTTGCCTTGATGCTTTCCACTAGCTGTGTATGGTTGCCACCGGGTAAGTCGGTTCTGCCAATGCTGCCTTTAAATAATACGTCGCCTGAAATTACGGCTTTTGCTGCGTGCGAAACAAAAACGATATGCCCCGGAGTATGCCCGGGAACAAACAGAATTTCTAGTTCTGAATTTCCAAAGGAAATTTTGTCGCCTTCTGCAAGGTATTTCCCAATTTCAGGAATGCTTTGCCCAGAAATACCAAAACGTTTGCAAGAAATTTCAAAACCTTGGTGGATAAACTCTTCCTCCTTATGTGCTTCCATTTCTAAATCAAACATTTGTGCCACATAATTTGCACCAAATATATGGTCTAAATGGCAATGGGTTTGTAAAAGGCGAACGGGTTTTAACTTATTCGTTTGTAGGAAATTCATTAACTTTACATTTTCCTCTTCCGAAAAACAACCGGGGTCAATGATTACACATTCGCCAGTTTCGTCTGCAAGCACAGAGGTATTTTGATGAAATGGACCGAACGTTAAAACGTGTATTTTTACCATAAAAAAATAAAATTATCCTAATTAAAAAGAGTAGCCTAAACTCATAGACACTAAAAATGTATTTACTCCTATCTTAAAAAGGAAACCGCCTGCTGGCTTTTGGTAGCGATAGCCAACATAAGCCAGTGGAGCTGGAACATAAATATCAGTAGCCTTCTTCATTTCGACTAGATTTTGCATACCTAGTGCAACTTCGGTATGGTGTGCACTAGCAGTATTAAAAACCGCATGTGCAGCTACCGGGAAATGTAGCAGTAAGTCTGGTCCAAAAAAATAGGACGAGAAAACACCAGCACCAGCACTTATATTTATATCCGTATTCTTAATTTGTGCAATATTTCTTTCGTAAACAATATCAGTCATATTAAAAAGAAGTAGCGATGCTGTGTGGGAGTAAATACTATTTTTTACATTTGCTCCTACAAATTCCTGTGCATTTGCCGAACTGCCTACAAAAAGAGAGGTAACTAAAAATAAGAAGAACAATTTTTTCATAAATGTTATATTTTTAATACAAATAATTAGGTTACAAACATAGCGATTAGATTTTAATATATAAAACAAAAATTAACCTAATTAAAATAATTTGGAAAATTTTAATAAATTTGCTAAAATCTCACTTTATACATATTCCTATGAAAAAGATATACCTTATCCTCCTTACCCTTTTTGCAAGTTATGGATTAGCTACGGCACAAACCCTAGTCAGTACCGAAGTGCAAAACAAAGTCGCTATCCTAGAAGAATACACCGGCATATATTGCGTCTATTGCCCAGAAGGGCATGCCATTGGCAACGCCTTGGTAGCCAATAATTCAGGAAAAGTACTCCTTGTAAATATCCATACAGGCGGCTTTGCAGCCCCCTCTGCTGGCGACCCCGATTTCAGAACCACTTACGGCGATGGAGTAGCAGCAATTTCGGCACTTACAGGCTACCCATCAGGGAGTGTAAATAGGCATTTGTTCCCCGGGTTTGCAAGCAATGGAGGCACTGCCATGGACAGGGGCAGCTGGACAGCCGCTGCTGCTCAAATCATGGACGAAGTATCGCCAGTAAATGTAGGCGTTTCCTCGCAGTACAACAGCAATACCCGAGAATTAACTGTAAATGTAGAACTATATTATACCAGCAATGCCCCCGACAATACTAACCTAATAAATGTGGCACTAGTGCAAAATGGTATTCTTGGCCCCCAGACTGGCGGCGGTATGGGCGATAATTATGTACACAACCACGTATTTAGAGATTACCTCACAGGGCAATGGGGAGATGAGGTAAACACCACCACACAAGGCACATTTATCCAACGCACATATACCTACACAATCCCAGAAAACTACATTGGTATTCCTTGCATTGCCGAAGATTGCGAAATAGCCGTTTATGTGTCAGAAAGTAATCATAAAGAAATTTATTCAGGAGCAGGTTGCCACGCCGTAGGCGGTAGCACTTTTGTTACAGGGCACTTTTCAGCACCTACAGCAACTACTGTACAAGGCATTAATGCCACCGAGAGTACTTTCAATTTTAATTTTGATAACTATGTAGGCAATAACGAAACATTTAATTTTACATTAGAGCATAACGCACCAGCCTCTTGGGGCGTTTCTTTTTCCGTAAACGGAACAAATTATACCAGTAACGCCACCGTTAGTTTAACTAATGCTGCTTTGGCAGATATTTCCATAAAAGTAAGCCCCTCTGCCGAAGCCAGCTTTTCAACCTTTACACTAAAAGCAAGTTCCTCCTCAATGCAAGGTGCTCCGGAACTTAGTAGGCAAGTCTTTCTAGTGGCTAATGTTAATGACCTAATTGTTCACAACCAAGGCTCTTGGAGCAATGGTAACCCTTGGGATTTTGATGAACTTTTCAAAGCTGGGCTTGCCTACTCAGGAACAGCTAACTACGATGCGGTAGATTACAAATTATTTAAACAAGCGGCTAATGCCGGAATAAATTTCACATCAGTATTCTTTAATGTTGGCTGGACATCACCTGCACTTACCGACGAAAATGTAGCCCTTTTTGAAACCTACTTAGACAACGGGGGCAGGCTATTTATCTCTGGGCAAGACCTTGGCTGGGCAACTTGGGACGCACAGGGCAAT